>JAOUGY010000404.1 GCA_029865445.1 Acidimicrobiia bacterium
CGTCTGCATCGACGTTCAGGTTCCCGCCCTGAAGCAAGCCTGGAGGTTTTCGGCCCGTCGGGTACGCTTTGCCCGGGGGATGCGTCGACGCGAGGAACGTCGTGCCGGAGAACGAACCGAGACCGGATCGATTGATCGACCTCTCAGAAGGCCGCCGCCGCTGGTGGCCTTTCGGTCGCAGGAACATCGAATCGGTTGGGTCCGTGGCCGATACCGCGGTGCGGCTCCGCCCCCTACCGAGAGAGGTGTCGGACTCCGATCAGGGTCTCGACATGATTCGGGACTGGATGCGGTACTTCGCGTTCATCGATGCATCTCGGAACGACGAATCCACGGTGTTGTCTTCACGGGGTCTGGCTCACCTCTCGCTGGACGACCAAGGCGTCGGAACGCGAGAGGTGATGGAGATCCACAGCATCGCCGCCATGTCCGACAAGTACGCCGTCGTCTTCTCCAGGGGCGGATTCACGTCAGGAGCCATCCGCTGGGCGGACAAGAACCCGACGGCTTTGTTCGAGTTCGACCGCGACGGTCAGGTCAAAGCCTCTTCCGAGACCGCCCAGCGACTCCTCGCCGGTTCCGACGAGCGTCACTTGGCAGAAATGTCCGACACCGATCTCGATTGAGTCCTCAAGTCGGCGGCGGACCTGTCGACGGGGATTCGGGGATTTCCACTCTCAAGTTCCGCCATCGTCGATGCCGATGCAATCGGTATGAACTTCGTGGACTTGGCCCCGTTGAGTCCGCTGTTGCTGGCGGAACTGGCACCGGTAGCCGCCGCCCGCGTGCAACCGATTCGGAACACAACCGAGTCTGGCACGACGGCGAAAACCGATGACCGAGCAGTTCAGCCGGCGATCGCGGTCCACCTGGGCGACTCGTTGGATACATACATCTGAGGTGTGATCCTCGCGCGTAGCTCGCGACGATCGGTACCCTCGGGCCATGCGCGTGCTGGCACTCTTCGCGGCCGTGGCGCTCGGTGAGCTCGCCACGTTTCTCGCGGTCGAGTCGCGAATCGGGCTCCCGACCACTCTCCTCATCGCTCTTGCGACAGCCGTCATCGGTTCGATGCTCGTGCGGCGAGCCGGAGGCAGAGTCTGGACTGAGCTGCGCGAGAAACTCACGGCCGGTCAGGCCCCCACCCGCCAGATCACCCATGGCGCGGCGATCCTCGTCGCAGGAGCCCTCCTCATTTCTCCCGGGTTCCTCACCGACACCATCGGGTTCGTCCTGCTGATCCCGGCTGTCAGGGACTTCATTCACGAGCGAGCCAAGACCCGTTTCCAATCGCGTGTTGAGGTACGAACGTATCCACCCGCCAGCGATGTGATCGATGTCGAGGGTTGGGAAGTCACCGAGCCCGAGGAAGAGCCTCGTCGTCTTCGATGACCGAATCGAGCGACGCCTCCGCCGCCCGGAAGGCGTGCACGATGGCCACCACCCACACCACCATGAACGTCACGTACCCGATGCCGAAGCGAATCAGCCAGAGATTGGCGATCTGGCCGAGGGCGAACCCTGTGCCCAACAACCGCTTCCCGACGTAGATCTGGCCGAGGCCCGCCCACACGAACGAGGCCAGGGCCGCAATCCCCGGATCGCGCTCTCCTCGAAGATGGCGGGCGCGTCGCAGCGCCTTCCGACCGCCAACCGCCTGACCCGCTGGAGTTGCGGCAAAAGCGAGCTCGTTGCTGAGCACGACGGCCTTTGCCTCATCGGCAAAACGGCGAGGTCGATTCGGCTCGAAAACCAGCCGGCGACCGGAGACGATCAGAACATGACGGCCAAGACCGCCACCTTCGATGTCGACCGTACGCAATGGCCAGCGGCCGACCTCGACCGACGCCATCTCGACCTTCACATGACCATTGCTGATCTCGATCACGCCATCGCCGGCCGACGACTCCCCCTCGTCTTCTGTCCAGAGCCGACCTGAATACCTCACGCCGTCACCCCTTGCTCGACCCGGGCAACGCTACCCGCAGCCCGCGCCAAACGGAGATGAATACGCAGCGCCGCGATAGGCTCCGGCCATGACTCGTCCTCTTCGAATTGGCGTTCAGCTCCCGGAAGCCGAACGCGTGGTGCCGTGGCCCGAATACCGGGACATGGCCGTCGCCACCGAGCAGTCGGGCTTCGACTCGATCTGGGTCGGTGACCACCTGTTGTATCGGAGCAGCGAAGGCACCTCAGGCCCTTGGGAAGCGTGGTCGCTGCTGGCGGCGATCGCAGCGTCCACCGAGCGGGTACAGATAGGGCCCCTCGTCGCAGCCACGAGTTTTCACTCCCCCCCGATGTTGGCGAAGAAGGCGGCGACGGTCGACGAGATCTCCGGCGGACGTCTGATCCTCGGCCTTGGCGCGGGTTGGAACGAAGCCGAATATGCCGCGTACGGGTTCCCGTTCGATCACAGGGCGTCACGGTTCGAAGAGGCGTTCACAATCATCCGAACTCTGCTCTCGGAGGGAGCGATCGACTTCGAAGGCACCTACTACACGGCACGCGAATGTGAGCTGATCCCCCCGGCCCGTCCGGGCGGACCGCCTCTCATGATCGGGTCGATCGGACCGAGGGTCCTGCAAGCCGCCCTCCCTCACGTCGACAGCTGGAACGCCTGGTTCGCATGGTTCGACAACAAGCCCGAAGGCCTCGGCCCGCTGCTGTCACAGATCGACGCGGCATGCCGGGACTCCGGCCGCGATCCGGCCGAAGTGGAGAGAACGGTCGCCGTGATGGTCCGCATGCCCGACGCCGAAGGCCAGGTCTACGGCTCGCCAGACCGGCAAAAGGCGGCAGCGGTGGAAGCGCACGAGTTGAGCGAACTCCTCCACGCCTACGCCGGCCTGGGTGTCGGCCATGTTCAGTTGGTGATCGACCCGATCACAACCCGATCGATCGAGGCGCTTGGCAAGGTCATCGCAGACTTGTGAACGGGTAGGGTCGTGCCATGACCACGATCACAAGACTCGCTGATTCGTGCATCCTCGTGGAGACCGATGCCGGGACGACACTCGTCGATCCCGGCTTTTTCACTTTCGACTCGGGGGTCGTGGATCTCGACTCGCTCGGCGACATCCAGCGAGTCCTCGTGACCCACGAACATGGTGACCATGTGAAGCCCGAGTTCGTACGGTGGCTCGTCGACCGCGGTCCCGACGTGGTGGTCCACTCCAACCAGGCGGTCGCCGACCTTCTCACGCCACACGACATCGAGGTCGCAACGGGACCACTGACCGATGTCTCGTTCGAAGACGTCCTCCACGAACCCGTTCCCTCGGGGGCGATGCCACCCAATCGGGCATACACGATCGGTGGTGTCGTGAC
>JAOUGY010000405.1 GCA_029865445.1 Acidimicrobiia bacterium
GGCGGTGCCGTGCCTTGGAGTTGCAGCGAGGGCAATACCCGCGTGACCGCACCTTCAGTGACCCTCCGCCATGGGTGAACGCCCGAACACGGGCTCCGCACACAGGGCACCGGTATCGCCGGCCCCTGAAGAGGAGACCTCGTGCGAGCAGGAACGCCTCCATGCCGGCTGTCCTCGAGCTCCTCATCTCTTCACGGCCGCCCTCATCGCCTCGAAGAGGTCGAACAGGAACGGCAGCGGATCTCTCCAGGACGCCACGGCATACGCTTTCCTGCCTCGCATCGATCTGATCCAATCTGTCAGCCGCAGGTCGCCACGCCGCCAGGTCACGATCGCGGACTGCAGGTCGCGGCGTAGGTGGATCCACTTGACCGTGCCGTAGCGCTGCACGCGACTCTCTGGGAGAGGGAGACCGGCGGCGTCGCAGTACATGGTGTACAAGAGGTCGACCCCCCCGGCCTCGGCGATGGCCGATCGTCCGGTTGGCCTACCGACGTTGGGCTCGACGATGAAGTGTTCGTCCCGATCGGGGTCGTACTTCATCTCCAGGTACCCGAGTCCCCGGTAGCCGACGCTCTCGAACAGCTTCACGGTCTCCGCAAGCACGATGTCGTTCCGGCACTCCACCCCGAGTGAGCTCTGACCGGTGTCGGGCGGCCATTGCCGGAGCTTCTTGGCCACGAAGGTCGCCAAGAGTTCCCCGCTTGCGGAGAAGTAGCAGTTGCACGAATACAGGTCCGAAACGCCCCCGCCGATCCACGCCTGCACGATGAGCTCGTCGGCCCAGCCTCCAACACGCTCATAGAGAGCCTTCAGTTCGGCGGGCGAGTCCACCCGGAATGCCTTCTCGGTGGTGTGTGACGTCCACACCGAGGTCCGGTACGCCGGCTTCACTGCGGCCGGGTACTCGACCTCGCCGAGGATCGGATCTATGTCGTCCCCTGGACCGAGGATCTGGGTGGACGGGATCGGAAACCCCCTCTCGCCCGCAAAACGGTAGAAGGCGCTCTTGTCCATCAGCATCTCGACCACATCGGCGGGGGGAAGCACGATGTGGAACCACTCGGACAACTCCTCGCGAGCCCTCGAGATGGTGAGCACCTTGCCGTCGAGGCAAGGGATCAGTACGCCCTTGGTCTGCTGAGTGCGGCCGATCTCTCCGAGGACGGCCATGAGCTCGTCCCGGCTCTCGGCTACGACGACCTTCTCACACACGTTGGTCCGACACGCGTGATGACGGCCGTCGGACGCGATCGCAATCACCGGAATGCCCTGCCTGGCCAGGATTCTGGCCGCCTGCAACCCTTGCATCGTGTCGAGACCGACGACGATCGCCCTCGGTTGGTCCGGCGAGAACGACCTCATGCGACTCGGATCCGCTTCACGAGCCGCCTCACCGGCTTGAATCCGGCAACCGACGGATACACGCGGTCGTATGCGAACCGCGCCAACCGGTTGGGCAGGTAGCTGAGCGTCTCGGGCAACAACACGACATCGCCACCGAACCCCAACTTGAATCGCGTCACCGACTCCGCCACATCGCCGGTCAACTTCTCTCCGGCCAGGGCCAGCCGGGCCGCCTCCGGTTCGATCCCGTCGAAGTCATAGCGACGGAAGCCATTCCGGATGGCCCATCTGATGGCTTCCCAGTGCATGACCTCGTTGGGCCTTCTCGCTCCTTCGGCGCCCGACCAGGCACCACGTTTGTACACCACCGTGTCACCGAACGTCATCGCCAGCATCCCGGCGATCGGCACGCCTTCGAACTCGGCGAGGAACACGCGACACCAGTCGTCAAGTGTCGTGAACATGTCGTCGAGGTGGGACTTGCTGTTGGGTGTGAATCCCTGACGCCGGGCGGTTGCCTCCAACATCTCGTGAAACAACCCCACGTCGGCTTTGCCGCCTTCCCGAACCGTCACTCCGGCCTTGAGGCCCTGCCGAACGTTGTACCGCGTCTTCGATTTCATCCCGGCAAGCACTGCCTCCTCGCCATCCGTGAGGTCGACGGTCGTCGTGGCTGCAAGTGAGGTCTTGATGTGAGTGTCGCCAAAGGAAAGGCGGCGCATGGCTAACTCTGCGCCCTGGGCCCCCTCGGGTGGCTGGGCGAGCAGGAGCCTCAGGCCGTGGCGCGACGCCGTCGCCGTCAGCTCGTCCACCAGCTCCGCAGCGATCTCAGGAGCGCCCATGGGGCCGCGGTCCACGTAACCGACTCGACCGAGACCCGAGAAGGCCTTTGTCAGCATCTGGAAGCCCCCGAGCAGCCGGCCTTCTTCGCTCACCGCCCTCCGGACGACCGTCCACCCCCTCCTGGATTGGACCGACCCCCAGCGCGAGGTCTGGGTGTGATACCCGCCCGGACATCGGGATACGAAGTCGTCCCACTCGTCGTCGATGGGCGCAGTCCGATCGTCCCAGGTCACGAGGGCATCTCCTGGTACTCGAACGCACCCGCGTCGTAACCCACGCCGACGGGACGCCGGTGCCCGTCCGCGTCGACATCAACGCCAACACCATCACCGTAATCGACCGCTTTCGACTCCGATGTCAACCGGAAGTCGGACTCCCACGGATCCACGAAACCACCGTTGTCCAGGGCGCGCACGATCACATTGTCCACCACACGCACCGAATCGATGGTGATGTCGAGCGCCTCTTCTGCCGCCGCGATGAGGTTGTTGGCGACGAGATTCTCGTCACCGACATCGTTCCTGAACCGAATTCCGGAGCGGGGGGCGGCGACCACCGTGTTGTGCACCACCGTGATGGACAACTCGGTGTTGCTTCCCCGGTTGATCGTGATGCCATCCCCCTCTTGCTCGGCCAGCCGCCCGGGTTGGATCACCAGGTTGTTGGCGATGAGGTTTCCACCGTTGCCCTGGACGAAGATCCCCTGGGCGGCTGGTCCCAGGATCGTGTTGCCGGTGACGTCGCACACGCTCCCGCGGTTGTTGATGATGCCCGCTTTCTGATCGTCTTCGTTTGCGGTTCCCGCGCCGACGACACGATTCGCGGTGATGCTGCACGACTCCACTGCCGAACCCACCTGGATTCCATCCCAGCCGGTGCTTCTCACCAGGTTGGCGTGCACAACCACCCCGCGAAGCAGAGGGTCCTCACCGGCCGCATACGAGGAACTGCCCAGATACAGACCTTCGGTCCCCGTGTCGTGGATGTAGTTGTGCTCCACTTTCGTCTCCTCCTGGCCCCAATCGCCCCGGGTGGTCCCGTTCTTGGCTGCCGAACGGATGAACACCCCTGAGTGGGAAGTACTCCGGACCTCGACGTGGTCGATGCTGAGATGGTCGGTTCTCTCGGTGCCG
>JAOUGY010000088.1 GCA_029865445.1 Acidimicrobiia bacterium
GCCGGTCCGGACGCTCGGGTGCCGGTCTCGATACTCCAGGCTCCGGAGCCGTTTGCGCCTCCGCTCCGTCCACCCGACCCGGCGACGTTGAGGATCGCGTTCTCGCCGACCCTCGGCGGTCTGCCTGTTGATTCCGTCGTGGCTTCGGCGACCCGGGCTGCGGTGGAGCGGCTGGCGGCAGCCGGCGTAGAGGTGACGGAATGCGATCCGCCGCTGTCGGACGCCGACCGGGTGTTCGAGGTGCTCCGGGCATGGCGGATGGAAGCCGTGCTCGGACCGCTCTATGACAGATCGAAGGAGTCCCTCAAGGAGACCGTGCAATGGAACATCGAGGAAGGCATCCTCCTCAACGGTTCCGACGTGGGGCGGGCCGAGATTGACAGGTCGAGGCTCTTCGCGGAGATGGATGCATTCCTCTCCGGCTTCGACGCCCTCGTCACGGTGGTGAGCCAGGTGCCGCCATTCCCGGTCGAGGTCGAATACCCGCTCGATGTCGAGGGTGTCCCGATGATGACCTACATCGAGTGGATGAGGTCGTGTTCGCGGATCACCGTCACCTCGTGCCCGGCCATCTCTCTCCCGGCCGGTCGCACTCCCGACGGTCTGCCGGTCGGAATGCAACTGGTCACCCGGTACATGACCGAGCGCCGACTCCTCGACATCTCCTCCACCTTCGAGGAGATCCTGGGGACCTGGTGATCGGCGTGGGGATCAGGTCAGACGCCGTCAGCCGGCGACGGCCTCGGTGAGAAGCGTGACGAACGCCTCGCGGACGACGTGGGTCGCGACGGAACCATTGTCCCGACGGCGAGTGTCGAGCCAGTCGATGATGTCTTTCCCGCGGCCTTCCCCGTCGCCGATCATCACATCGATGTGGTGAGCCTCGACCGTCGCGATGCCGGGATCGATAGCCACGGCCATGGCGATCGGGTCGGGAAGGTCGAACCCGATCAGGTGCGACTGGGTTCGGGCGTAGTCGTCGACCACGGCCTGGATGTCGATGCAGAACTCACCCAGGGGGCCGAGCGAGCGGATGCGGGCGGCATCATCGGGGCCGAATGTGGCGTGCCGGACCGACATGTCCCAGCCGACGAGAGTGAAGGGCATACCGGAACGGACCACCACTCTGGCGGCCTCGGGGTCGGCCCAGAAGTTGAACTCGGCGAGCGCCGAGACATTCCCGGGACCGGCGCCGGCCCCACCCATGATGAAGCAGTGGCCCACCGCATTGGCGATCTGGGGTTCCCGCAGCAGCGCGGTCGCGACGTTCGATAGTGGTCCGAGGGTGACCAGGGTGATTTCTCCAGGTGAGCCCATGACGGTCTCGATGAGGACGTCGGCGGCATGGCCCTCGTTGGGGGTCCGACCAGACAGCGGTAGTCCGATGTCGCCCATCCCGTCGTTCCCGTGCACGAACTGGGCGGTCTCGAGTGCCCGCATCAACGGTGCGTCCCTCCCGGCGTACACGGGCACGGCGGATCCACACAGGTCCCGGGTGTACAGGGCGTTCTGGACGGCCAGGTCGAGGGGGACATTCCCCGCGACGACGGTGATCGCATCGACGGTCACGGCCGGATTGCGGAGCGCCATCACCAATGCCACCGCGTCGTCGGAGGCGGTGTCGGTGTCGATGACAAGGCGGCGGCTCATGGACGCCTCAAGGTAGCGGGGCCTTCCGCCTCTGGCGGCGTCGATGTCGGTCGAGGATCGTTTCTCCATGGAACTGCAGCCCAATGCGCTCGAGTCGGTCCGGAGACGCCGCGACGCCATGCGCGAGGCCATGGACCGTCTGGAATGGGCCATCGCCCGTCCCGCTGCGAGCAGCGACTGGGCAGGGATGGTCGGCCACGCTCTGGTCGACCTGAGGACTGCACATGCCGCCCACGTCGAAGAGGTGGAAGGGCCGGATGGCCTGCTCACAGATCTCGTCCGGGAGGCCCCTCGCCTTTCCGGCCCCATCGACGTGTTGCGACACGATCACGACCTCATCGACGGGTCGATCGGGGAGCTGCTCGCGAGCTCGTTCGCCACCCATCCCGACGAGACGCGGGAGCGCATCACCCAGATCCTCGGAAGGCTGGTTCGGCACCGCCAAAAGGGCTCGGACCTGCTGTGGGAGGCGTACGGAACCGACATCGGCGACGCCAGCCACTGACGGCGGGCCGAGCGAACCAAGGCGGTCAGGTGACGGTGCCTTCGAGGACCTGGAATGTCTTGAGGTCGGAGTGGAAATCGAGGGCGTAATCGCCGCCTTCGCGACCGATACCCGAGATTCCGCACCCACCGAACGGCGCCGTCAGGTCACGGATCAGGAAGCAGTTGGTCCACACGATCCCGGCGCGAATCTGGCGTCCCACTCGCTCGGCGCGGTCCGCCGAGGAGGTGTACACGATCGCCGACAGGCCGTAGTCGGTCGAGTTCGCCAGACCCACGGCGTCATTCTCATCGGTGAACGTCTGGAAGGTGAGTACGGGTCCGAACACCTCCCGCTGCACCACCTCGGAGTCGTTCGAGCTGGGAATGATCAACGTTGGTTCGTACCACAACCCGTCTTCGGTCCATACCCGGCCGCCCCGGGCGATCGTGTCGCCTGCCTCCCGAGCGCGGGTCACGAATCCGTCCACACGAGCGAGATGCTCCGGGTGGATCATCGGTGAGATCGTGGTGTTCGGGTCCCGGCTGTCGCCCAGCACGTGCGTGTCGACATATGCGTGGAATCGTTCGAGGAAGCCCGGGGCGACCGATTCTTGAACGATCAACCGGGTACCTGCCAGACACACCTGGCCCGAGTCGTCGTACTGCCATGCCGCCTTCTTGGCGGCCGCATCGAGGTCGGCGTCCTCGAACACCACGAAAGGGCCCTTGCCACCGAGCTCGGCCGTGAAGGGGACGATGTTCCTCGCTGCCGCCACCCCGATGTGGCGAGCCGCCTCCGGAGATCCTGTGAACGAGACCCGCCGTACCCGCGGGTCGGACACGAGAGCCGCTCCAACCTCTTCGCCGATGCCTTGCACGACGTTGAGCACGCCAGGCGGTAGACCTGCCTCCAGGGAGAGGTCGGCGAGGAGGGATGCCGACAATGGCGACCATTCCGCCGGCTTCAGAATCACCGGGTTGCCCGCGGCGAGCGCTGGAGCGAGCTTCCAGGTGGACAACAGCCACGGAGCGTTCCACGGGGTGATGATGACGGCGGGGCCGGCCGGCATCCGATGCACCTGATTGGCGGTGCCCTTCGACGACCAGCGGCGCTCCTCGAATCCCGTGGCGAGATCTGCGTAGTTGCGGAAGTTCTCGGCGCCTCGGTGGATCACTCGTGCTTTCAACGAGTCGAACAGCATGGCCATGTCGAGGCATTCGACACGGGCGAGCGCATCGATGTTGTCGTCGATGACGTCGGCCAGGCGGTGGAGTATCGCTGCCCGGCCTTCGACCCCGAGGCCGACCCACGCGTCGAATGCATCGAGCGCGGCATCGACAGCGAGGCCGGCGGTCTCTTCCTCCCCGCGGGCGATCTCACCGATGGTCATCGCCCAGTCCAGGGGCGAGCGGTTGGTGAAGGTCCTTTCGGATCCGACCCGTTCCCCCCCGATGAAGTGGTCCCCGGATACGGCTACGCCGTCGATGTCGAATCTGCGCCCTGTCACGTCATCTCCGGATCGTTCGGTACCGAATCATATCCAGGAACGGGGCGATCTCCCCTGGTTGGGTGGGGAAGCCTGCCATAGGTTGAGGACGTCCCGAGTTGGGAAGGTGCGATGAATCCGATTCTGGTGTGGGTGATGGGTGGAATCGTCCTGGCCGGTGCGGTCGCATTGATCGCCGCCGTCCGTCACCGTCCGACCCTCACAGAACCGGACGCCATGTTCACACTCGGGCTGATATTGGTGGTGATCGGGCTGGTGCTCGTCATCCCCTTGGGAAGCGAGCTGGCGCTACTCGTGATCGTAGGGGTTGTGTTCATGGCGGTCGGAGGGCTTCGGATGCTCAGCCACCCCGACGAGGACCGCCCCTGACCCCCCGTTCCTGCGTTTTCACGCACGAAAAGCAGCAATGTGCTGCTTTTCGTGCGTGAAAGCGGTGGGGGAACGGGTCAGGCGTAGGCCGCGATTGTCGCCCACAACCGTTCGACGTGTTCGGCCTCCGTGTGGGTCTGACCGATCGACACCCGTATGAAGGCCCGATCCCCGATCCGGCTCGGTGTCACGTACGAGTGGCCGGTCCGATTGATCGCGCCTGCCAGCTCGTTGGTCCGATCGTCGCCGCCGGTGTGGGCGAACGACACGAGCGCGAACGGGGTGGGCGCCACCAACTCCAGTGAGGGATGGGAAACGATCCTGCCCTCGAGGTCCCGGGCCAAGGCCACGTGCTTTCGGATGATGCTTCTGATCCCTTCGGCGCCGTAATGCCGGAGCACAAACCACAGCTTCAATGCCCGGAAACGACGTCCCAGAGGAACATGCCAGTCGCGGTAGTCGACGACCGCGCCCGAATCGGTCGCTGCATTCTGGAGATATGGAGGAAGGATGCTGAGCGTCTCGATGAGGGGTTTGCGGTCCGACACGTAGAAGACGCTGCAATCGAAGTTCGTGAACATCCACTTGTGCGGATTGAAGGTGTAGGAATCGGCCAGGTCCAGCCCGGGCTGATACCGGCGGAACTCCTCGCAGATCATCGCCGAACCGGCATACGCAGCGTCCACGTGGTGCCACATGTCGTGACGACGTGCGATCTCACCGATCCGTCGGGTGTCGTCGATTGCGGTTGTTCCGGTGGTGCCGACCGCCGAACACACGAAGGCGGGCGTCAGCCCGGCGGCGACGTCCGCCGTGATCACCCGTTCGAGCGTTTCGACGTCCATGGCAAAGGTCGAGTCGACGTCGACGAGGCGGATGTGTTCGAAGCCCGCGACCCGGGCACCTTTCTCGACGGAGGAGTGCGCCTGGGAGGAGGTGTAGGCGACGAGACTGGACGCCGGTGCCGTGGAGCGTTGGCGGGCAACGACGAGCGCGGTGTGCGTCGAATCGGAGGCGCTCATCTGGATGACCCCACCGCCCCGATCGGTTGTCTTCCAGTGCGTGGGGAGCCCAAGAAGGTCGACGAGCCAGTCCAACACATGCGATTCCACTTCTGTGGTGGCGGGACTGGTTGCCCACAACATCCCCTGCTGGCCGAGCCCGGCCGAGACGAGTTCCCCGAGGATGCTGGGAAAAGAGGCGTTGGCGGGGAAGTATGCGAACCATCCGGGCGACTGCCAGTGCGTGAGGCCGGGCATCACGATTCGATCGAGGTCGGAGATGATCTCGTCGAAGGTCTCGCCGGTCTCGGGTGCGTTCGCCGGAAGCATCGATCGAATCTGTCCCGGGGAGACCGCGGGAAGAATTGGCCGCTCATCCACGCCGTCCCAGTAGTCGGCGATCCAGTCGATGAGTTCCTTGCCGTAGGCCCGGAATTGGTCCGACGTCATGTGAGGATCCATGACCCCGCACACTATCCGCACTGCAGCTCCCGGCGGCCTCCAACACTTGACACGCGGTCGGCGCGGTCGACAGGTACTGTGACAACAGAGGGATGGGTCATGGCGTCGTATCTCGACAGTATGAGTGAACGGGACATCGCCACGCTCGCCGCGATCGCCGAAACCGATCCGGCGGAGCTGACGAAGGACCTCCGCCGCCGTCCCTGGGTGATCCACGATCTCCTGTCACGTGACGACGTCTTCGATGCCGTGATGGACCGCCACGCCCATCCGGCCAACCTCGTGTCGCCGTTCTTCCTGTTCGCGGTGCTGGTGCACAGGGCCGCCGCAGAACTGCGGGAGGCCACCTTCGTCTCGGATTGGGCAGGCCCGCGGTCCCGACTCCCTGTGTTCGACGTAGCGCCGCTCCAGGAGTTCGTCGAAGATGGAGCCCGAACTTCCTTCCTGGCGCGCCTGCTGACGTCCTTCGCCATGCCCGAGCCCGTTCCGGTACCGGCAGACAGATTCGATTTGACTTCTATGGCGCTGTGGCTCGATCAGGCGATGCCGGCGGATCGGACGGTCCTCTTGCGCCGGCTCGGTGATCTAGCGCTCTTCATGGCAGGGGTCTTCCCCGACCGGACCGGATCGCGGCCCCTGTTGCCGGTTGATGCCGAGCGACTGGGACGGACCGTTCATATGACCGCCGACGAAGTGCTGTCGTTGTGTGATCCCGTTCGGCTTGCGCCCGGATTGACGGCGCTGGAGACGCTCGGGTCACGCTGGTACTCGGCGTCGGTCGACGGTGGTGAGCCGCCGCTCGTCGCCGACGTTGGGCGCAGATTCAGCGCGGCACGGAGGGTGCTCAATCATCTCGCCGACCGGCACCTGTACAAGATCGATCCGGGCTGGATCGTGGCGGCGTGACCGGACCGAACTGAGGAGGGTTCGTCCGGTCCGGTGGGCACCGCTCAGGCGGCGAGTACGGGGGTGCGGTTGGCTTCGAACTCCGCGCGAATCCGAGCGAAGGCGCGAAGCCGGGCGATCTCGGGTTCTGTCGGGTCGGAGAGGACCTGGGTCAGCAGCGGGTTCACGCCACGGGACCGCGCGGTCTTCACGAGTTCGCTGATCTGGTTCTCGACGGCGGAGAGGCCGATGATGTCGATCTGCTGCGCGATGTGATGGAAGTCGGTCATGTGGGTTCCTTTCGACCTGGTCACGCTACGTTGCCCGATCGATAACGTCCAACGATGATCTATTGTCATTTCGATAAGAAATCGTGATTAAAGGGTCTGGTCTCCGGGACGCGAATCATGGACGTGTATTCGATCGATATCCGGCATCTCGCCGCACTCGAGGCGGTGGCCGAGGAAGCCTCGTTCGGACGGGCCGCCGACCGTCTCGGCTACACCCAGTCCGCGATCAGCCAGCAGATCGCAGGCCTGGAGAAGATCATCGAAGGCACTCTCTTCGACCGCCCTGGTGGTCCAAAAAGGGTTCGGCTCACGCCTCTGGGCGAGGTCGTGCTCGACCATGCGCGCGCCGTCCTCGCCCGTCTGGGCGCCCTGGAGTCCGAGGTCGACCTCCACAAAGCCGGTCGGGTAGGACACATATCGGTAGGGACCTTTCAGAGCGTGTCGGTGCAACTGCTCCCAACTGTGTTCCAGTCCCTCAGAGCCGAGCGGCCGGACCTGACCATCCGGCTCATCGAGAACGACGAGCAAGACCAATTGGCGCGGAGGCTCGTCGAGCGAACACTCGACGCCGCTTTTCTGGTGGAGCCAATCGACCGGGATCGGTTCGATGTGGTGAGGATGTTCGAAGACCAGTTCGTCCTCCTCAGCCCCTCCGGCTCCGACCTGGCTCCCGGATCAGACGTGCTGTCGGCTCGGCGACTTCGCGGCGTCCCGCTGATCAGTCAGTTCGACGCCGCCCACATCAAGAGCGTCGACGATGCGTTGCGTCGAATAGGCATCGCCCCGAACATCGTGTTTCGGAGCGCCGATAACGCCGCGGTACAGGCGATGGTGCGGGCCGGGCTCGGACATGCAGTCATGCCGTCACTGGCTGCGGACCCGTCCGATACAGGTGTTGAGCTGAGAAGGCTCGATCCGGGCCTTCCATCCCGCATCATCGCCCTGGTGATTCTCAAGGGTCGCACACAGCCGCCCGCCCTGGCGCGGTTCGTCGAACTCGCAGGGCTCGCCGCCGACGAACTGGTCGGCAGGGTCGACCCGATCACCGGCTTGACCCGCTGACGATCAGGTGCCGTCGTAGGTAGGCGGCCGCTTCTCCAGGTGGGCACTCATCGCCTCTCCCAGGTCGTTGCTCATGAGAAAGGACGTGTTCCACAGGGCGACGTGGTCGAGGGCGGCCGAAGTCGACATTCCTTCCTCCGCCTGGAGCACGGCTTTCACACCCTGGACGACGAGCGGGGAGTTGGCGGCGATCTCGGCGGCGAGGTTCGCCGCCGCACCCTGCAAGGCTGCGGGAGAGTCGACCAAGCGGTTGACGAGTCCGATGCGTTCCGCCTCGCCGGCATCGATGTCACGGCCCGTGAACGCGAGTTCTGCGACGTGGCCGGGGGAGAGGATCTTGGGAAGTCGCTGCAAGGTCCCGACGTCCGCGACGAGCGCAAGCCTCGTCTCCCGCACACCGAACACCGCGTCGGAGGACGCCAGTCGGATGTCGCAGGCGGTGATGAGGTCGACCCCGGCCCCGAGACACCAGCCGTGGATGGCGGCGATCACCGGCTTGGGGCATCGTTCGAACGACGTCATGGTCGCTTGCAGCTCCCGAATCTTGTGAAACATGGCCATCTTGTTGGCGGCTTCCGATGAGCCGGAGGCCCGGTTGACCGACATGAGCATGCCCAGGTCGATCCCCACCGTGAAGGCAGGTCCACGCCCGGCCACGACCACGACCCTCACCTCCGGATCCGATCCCAACTGGTCGACGGCCCGCGGAATGTCCGCCCACATGTCCTCGGAGAGAGCGTTCCTCTTCTCGGGCCGGTTCAACCACAACCAACCGACGTGGTCGATGACTTCCGTTTCGAGGTGCTCGTATCCCATGCGCTCAGGATACGCCGCGACGTTCCGGCAAGATTTCGCATGCCCAGCGAAAACCAGGTGACCTCGCCGTGGTAGGTTCGGATCAAGACCTGACGAGGGAGTGGAAGTTGGGGAACAGAAGACGTTTCGTGTCGTTCGTCGCGGTATTCATGGTCGCGATGGGGTCGATGCCGTTGGCCGCACCGGCCGACACCGGCGACCCGGTGCTGTTGAACGAGATACTCGCATCGCACGCCGGGACCGATGACACCGAGTACATCGAGCTGTACGGGACGCCGAACGCATCGTTGGCCGGGCTGAGCCTGATCGTCGTTGAGAGTGACGACGTCGGGAATGGCACCATCGACCAGCGGATCGACTTCTCCGACGACGCCGAACTCGGCAACAACGGGTTCTTCCTGATCGGGAATCCGGTCGGGCTCGGCGCCAACTACTCGGTGGCCCCGGATGTCGAGATTGCCGCCAATTTCCTGGAGAACAGCTCCACCACCTTCGCGCTCGTCGAGTCGGCGTCGATCTCCGGGACCGCAGTGAGTGGCGCCGAGGTGGTGCTCGATGCGGTGGGGGTCACCGACGGTGGACCCGCGGACTCGTTCTTCTTCGGTGCTCCGGTTTTCGGGCCTGACGGCGCCTTCTACCCGGCCGGCGTGCGCCGTGCCGCAGACGGTGTGGACACCAACACGGTCGGCGATTGGGTGCTGGCCGACTTCGACCTCGGAACTGCGAACACCCCGACCGCCGGGACCTTCCCGATCGTGGTGGAGATCACCGAGATCCACTACGACAACACCGGCACCGATTCCGGTGAGGCCGTCGAGGTGAGTGGACCCGAAGGCTTCGACGTCACCGGCTGGTCGATCGTGCTCTACAACGGATCGAACGGCGCCGTCTACGACACCACCGTGCTCAATGGCGTCATCCCCGCCGGCGGCGCATTCTCTGTGACGTTCTCGGCTATCCAGAACGGATCTCCCGACGGGATCGCTCTCGTCGACGCCGGTGGAAGCGTGGTCGAGTTCCTGTCGTACGAGGGCGTGATGACCGGCGTCGGCGGTCCCGCCGACGGTGTGACGAGCACGGACATCGGCGTCTCCGAGCCATCCGACACCCCGGTCGGGTTCTCACTCCAGAAGATCGGCGGTGTGTGGACCGGACCGGCCGCCAACACATTCGCGCCAACGCTCGAGCCCCCCGGTCCCGACTGCACGGTGGGCACTGTCCTCATCTCGTTCGTTCAGGGTGATGGCGCCGCCACGCCGTGTGACGGTCAAGAGGTGACGATCGAAGGCGTCGTCGTCGGTGACTACGAAGGACCGTCTCCCACCCTCCGGGGCTTCTACGTCCAGGAAGAGGACGGCGACGTCGATGCCGACCCGCTGACCTCAGAGGCGATATTCGTGTTCCACGGCAGCGAGGACACCGTTTCTGTTGGAGACCAGGTCCGCGTCACCGGTACGGTGGCAGAGTTCCAGGACCAGACCCAACTCGGGTTCCCGAGTTCGCTCGAGGTGATCGGTTCGGGGACGGTGACGCCCACCGCGGTGGAGATGCCGTTTGAATCCGAGGACTACCTGGAACGCTACGAAGGCATGCTGGTGACCTTCGAACAGAGCTTGTACGTCACCGAGTACTTCCAGCTCGGCCGGTTCGGCGAAGTGGTGGTGTCGTCGGGCGACCGGCTCCGTCAGCCCACCGACATCGTCGAGCCCGGCGTTGCGGCCATCGCCATGCAAGCCGCCAACAATCTCAACAGGCTGAAGGTCGATGACACGCTCAACAACCAGAATCCCGACCCGATCATCTTCGGAGGTGGCGGGAATCCGCTGACGGCCGACAATCCGTTGCGAGGCGGCGACACCCTGACCGGTGCCGTCGGCGTGCTCACCTACACGTGGGCCGGGAACGCCGCTTCCGGCAATGCGTACCGGCTGCGCCCCGTGAACGGCGACGCAACATTCACGTTCGAAGCTGCCAACCCGCGCCCATCCGGGCCGGCCGATGTCGGCGGGACGGCAACCGTTGCGGGGTTCAACGTCCTCAACTACTTCCTCACGATCGATTCCGGCGGCGCCCTGTGCGGCATTCCCGGTGAAGAGGACCGGAGCTGTCGTGGGGCCGACGACGCCGAAGAGCTGGACCGTCAGCGCGTCAAGCTGCTCGCAGCGCTCGACAAGGTCGACACCGATGTGATCGGTCTCGTCGAGTTGGAGAACTCCGTGGGTGTCGAGCCTCTGGCCGACATCGTCGCCGGTCTCAACGCCACCGCAGGTGCGGGAACATGGGACTACATCGACACCGGCACGATTGGCACAGATGTCATCAAGGTCGGGATCATCTACAAGACCGAGGCGGTGTCGCCGCTCGGTGCCCACGCCGTCATCGACTCCGCCGTCGACCCTGGGTTCGACGACACACTCAACCGTCCGTCGCTGGCTCAGAGCTTCACGTCGGACGACGGCGAGGTCTTCACCGTGGTGGTGAACCACCTCAAGTCGAAGGGGTGCACCGACGCGGCCGGCGCCGACATGGACCAGGGCGACGGACAGGGCTGCTACAACGCGGCTCGTACGTCGGCCGCTCAGGCCCTCGCCGACTGGATCGCCACCGACCCGACCGGTTCGGGGGACACCGACGTGTTCATCCTCGGAGACCTGAACTCCTACGCCAAGGAGGACCCGATCGAAGTGCTGGTCGGTGCCGGGTTCACGGACCTGGGCCGGGCGTTCGGAGGAGATGACACCTACTCGTACGTCTTCGACGGGCAGTGGGGATACCTCGACTACGCCCTCGGGTCGGCGAGCATTTTCGACCGGGTGGAAGGCACGGTGGAGTACCACATCAACGCCGACGAGGTGCCGGTGCTCGACTACAACACCAACTTCAAGTCCGATGCTCAGATCGTGTCGCTGTTCGCTCCCGATGAGTTCCGGACGTCGGACCACGATCCGGTGATCGTCGGATTCTGCGATGCGGTCGCCCCGACCGCATCCGCCACCGCCGATCCGAGCATGTTGTGGCCGCCCAACAAGCGGATGATCGACGTCGAGGTGACGCTCGACGTGTTCGACGCCTCCGGGGCCACGACGACGTTGGTGTCGGTGACCTCGAACGAGGCGGACTGGAACCCGAGGAAGAAGGGTCCGGACATCGTCATCGTCGATGACACCCACTTCAAGTTGCGGGCACACCGGGATGACGAGGGGACCGGCCGTATCTATACGATCACGTACCTGGCGGTCGACGCCTGTGGCAACGAAACCGAGTTCTCGACCGAGGTGACGATCCCCATCCAGCTGGGCGACTGACCCGAGCTCCGCTCGGGCGCGGTGCGCGGAACGCAATGCGCACTGCGCCCGAGCGAAGCGCTGCTGGTAGGGGGTTTGTGAAACGCCCACGGGGATGGCGCCGTCGCGAGTCTCGCGGGCAGTTGTCCCCCGGAGCGGAGCGAGGGGGGAAGGGACCCGCAAGCGAAGCGCTGCGGGTAGGGGGCTTCTCAACGCGGGAGACGGGTTGCTTGGGTGCCACCTATCGCGGGATAGCGCCGTTGCGAGTTTCCCAGTGCCGGCGGATCAAGGCTTCCACCTCGCAGCGTGATCCCGCGTTGAGCATGCCCCCTACCTCCCGGCCTCCGGCCGGCAGGAACCTTCCCCCACTTCGTGGGGGACAACATCTGGTTGTCCCCCGGAGCGGAGCGAGGGGGGAAGGGACCCGCAAGCGAAGCGCTGCGGGTAGGGGGCTTCTCAACGCGGGAGTCGGGTTTCTTGTGTGGCACCTGTCGCGGGTGGGCGCCGTTGCGAGTCTTCTGGTGCCG
>JAOUGY010000406.1 GCA_029865445.1 Acidimicrobiia bacterium
GCCCACCGCACACGACGGCCCGAGCAAAGCGAGGGCCACCCGCAGGCGGAGAAAGCGCATCGCGCACAGCCCACCGCGCACGGCGGCCCGAGCGGAGCTCGGGCCTCAGTCCTCCGCGTCGTAGAGCGCTTCGATGTCCTCGGCGTACTTCTCCATCACGACTCGACGCTTCAACTTCAGCGAAGGTGTGATCTCGCCCGAGTCAGGCGTCCACTCATCCGGTACCACGTGGAACCGCTTGATCTGCTCGACCCGCGACACGTGCTCGTTGGCCTCATCCACAATGCGGCGAACCTCGGCCTGAACCGCCGGTTCCGCCACGAACGACGAGATGTCGGTGTACGTGAGGCCATGTTCAGCCGCAAAGCCCGGAGCCTCCTCGCCGTCCAGGGCGATGAGCATGGACAGGAATTTCCGCTGATCACCGATCATGCATGCCTGCGACACCAGCGGATGGTTCTTCACCATCGTCTCGAGCTTCGCCGGGGCGATGTTCTTGCCGGCGGCCGTGATGATGATTTCCTTCTTGCGACCGACGATACTGAGGAACCCGTCCTCGTCGATCTTGCCGAGGTCGCCCGAGTGGAGCCACCCGTCGGCGTCGAAAGTCTCGGCCGAGTCTTCGGGAAGCTTCCAGTAACCCGCCGTGATGACGCCTCCCCGCATGAGCACCTCACCGTCGTCACCCAGCCTCACCTCGATCCCGGGGAGGGCGGGGCCTACGGTCCCGATCTTGTTCAATCCATGCCGGTTCGAGGTGGCCGGGCCGGTCGTCTCGCTCATCCCGTACAACTCGAAGAGGGGAATACCGATGGCCTGGAAGAAGTAGATGAGATCGGGGCTGATCGGCGCCGCGGCGGTGATCGCCGTCACCACTTCGTCCATTCCCAGTTGGGCACGTACCTTGGAGAAGACGAGCCTGTCGAACAGCGCGTGCTTGGCTTTGGCCACGAACCCGATCTTCTTGCCTTCTTGCTCGGCGCGGGTGAATTCGATCGACGCGGCGAGCGCCTTGAGGATCAGATCCTTCTTCTCGTTCTCGTCGAACCTCGAAAGCAGTCGGGCGTGGAACTTCTCCCACACTCGCGGTACCGCTACGAACAACTGCGGACGAGCCTTTTGTATGTAGTCGAGAACCTCTGCCATGTCAGGGCAGTAGTAGACCTCCCCTGCGAGATATATGCCCTCGTAGTGTGTGGACATCCTCTCGGCAATGTGCGCGAGCGGCAGATACGAGACCATGCGCGGGTTGAGAGGAAGATCCGCACCCCGGCGAACGCACTCTGCGGTCCACAGCACATTGCGGTGAGTGATGATCACACCCTTGGGTACGCCGGTGGTCCCAGACGTGTAGATGAGGGTCGCCACCGTCTCCGGGAGAATGTCCTTGGTCGCGTTCTCCACGAGGTCGGGATCCGCTTGTAGCGCAGCGCGGCCCCGTTCCAGAAGCTCGTCCCAGGAGATCACCCAGTCGCTCGACGAGTAGTTCTCCGCACCTTCGAGCAAGACCACCCATTGCAATCCGGGAAGGTTCGGCTTGATCTCCTCCCAGCGTTTCATGTAGCCGAGATCTTCGAGGACGGCCACCTTGGCTCCGCAGTTGGTGGCGATGTACTCGACCTGTTCGGAGGTGAGTGTGGAGTAGACCGTCACGCCTGTCCCTCCGGCGTGGATCGCGGCCAGGTCCGAGACCACGTGTTCGGGCCGGTTCCCCGCCATGATGGCCACGAAGTCACCGGCGTTGATCCCCAACGACCTGAACCCGGCGGCAGCCTCCACGACGCGGGTCCGATACTGGGACCACGTGAGGTGCTTCCACAGCTCGCCTTCCTTCCAGTGAATCGCAGGCTGATCGGGGAAGCGCTCGGCGTTGCGCCTGAACACGTCGACGAGGGTCTTGCCCTCCACGACGGCGTCGATCTCGCGGCGTTCGCGGAGAGTGGTCTCTGTCGTCATGCGGCGGTTCCTCCTCAGCTAACGGCGCCGGATGCGACGAGTCTATCCACGTCGGCGGCCTCGTACCCAAGCCAGTTCAGGATCCCGGTCGTATGAGCGCCCGGTTCGCACGGCGAACTCGGGTGATCGGGAGCGGTGACCGAGAACCTGGGAGCGGGTGCAGGCTGGGTGACACCGCCGACGTCGACGAACACCTCGCGAGCCACGTTGTGCGGATGGTGTGGCGCTTCCACCAGACTGAGGACAGGCGCCACACAAGCGTCGGAGCCCTCGAATTGCTCGATCCACTCGTCACGAGTCCGGGTCCGGAACACCTCGGCGAGTTTGGTCCTCAACATCGGCCACCGGGAACGGTCGAACCGGTCTGGAAGTCCGGCCTCCCCCAGGCCCAGGCGCTCGATGAGCTCGGCGTAGAACTGAGGCTCCAGCGCACCCACGGCCACGTGGTGACCGTCCGCGGTCTCATAGGTGTCGTAGAAGGGAGCTCCCCCGTCGAGCAGATTGGACCGTCGCACAGGAGTCCACATCCCGGCGTCGAGCAGTCCGTGGAACATCGTCGACAGGTGTGCAGAACCGTCGACCATGGCGGCGTCCACGACTTGGCCGGCGCCGCCTGCACGCGCCGCGAGGACACCTGCCAGGATCCCGACCGCCAGGAACATGGCACCACCTCCAAAGTCGGCGACGAGGTTGAGCGGAGGGATCGGCTTGTCTTCGCTCCCCACGGGGTGCAACGCGCCGGATACGCCCAGGTAGTCGATGTCGTGACCTGCCGTGGCGGCCAATGGCCCCGATTGACCCCATCCGGTCATCCGCCCGTACACGAGCTTCGGGTTGCGCTCGAGACAGACGTCGGGACCGAAGCCCAGACGTTCGGCGACGCCGGGCCGCAACCCCTCGATCACGGCGTCCGCCCGGTCGACGAGCTGAAGGGCAATCTCCAGGCCGGGGCCGGTCTTCAGGTCGACGATGACCGAACGTTTGCCCCGTTGCAGGATGCGATCGGGCGCAAAACTCAGAGCGCTCTCGCCGGGGCGATCGATACGTATCACGTCCGCCCCCAGATCGGCCAGCAGCATTCCGCAATACGGCCCCGGACCGAGTCCAGAGAACTCGATCACCCTCAATTGATGCAAAGGTCCCGACATGGCACGCAGGCTAGGGCGATCGTCCGCTCCGTATCAGCGGCAAAGGTCACTTGCGCGGCGTCAGTTCCCGACCGCGGTCTTGATGGTCAGCGGCTCGGCAAAGTGGCATGCCACCATGTGTCCGAACTGTTCGGTGAGGGCAGGCGCCTGCTCGGTGCAGATGTCCTGGGCCTTCCAGCAGCGGGTCCGGAACACACATCCAGAGGGTGGGT
>JAOUGY010000089.1 GCA_029865445.1 Acidimicrobiia bacterium
TCCGAATGACGGGTCGGACTTCTTCCCGACCTCCCGGGTTTCGCACCAACTTCTCGGTGACGAGTTCGGCCTCCACCGGAGGGGTGGCGAGGCGCCGGCGCTGCAAAGGGTGGATGACGAAACGCACCATCTTGATGCCTCCACGGTCGAAGCGTTCGATGTCGAAAGCATGGAGGGACGACGATCGGGCGCCGGTGTCGATCTTGGCCTTCACCGCGTCCACACCGAGTTCGGGGAGCGATACCCACTCCCTCCAGCCGATCACCGGTTTCTGGCGGCGTTTCCGCTTCTTGACGGGCCTCTTCTTCTCAATGGGCATGCCCGAGCTCCTCGATGGAGGTGGCATGGGCAACCCGGGCCGCCAGCCAGGTGGTGATGGGGACGGCCGACACCAGACCGATGGAACCGACCAAGGTGCGGACCACCTCCGTGGCGAGGATCTCGGAGTTGAAGACGATCCCGGTCGGTTGGTTCGAGAGGGCGAATCGGAGGAGAAGCGGCATCGAGGCGCCCGCGTATGCAAGCAAGAGGGTGTTCACCGTCGATGCGATGTGGTCCTTCCCGACCCTGAGGCCGGCCGCGAACAGCTCGGCGACGCCGAGGGCGGGGTTGGCCCGTCGGACCTCCCAGACTGCCGAGGCCTGCGTGACGGTGACGTCGTCGAGCGCCCCCACTGCGCCGAGCACGATGCCGGCGAGGACGAGTCCCCGGACGTCGATGTTGCCGACGAACGAGATGATGAAACTGTCCTCGCCGGTGAAACCGGTGAACCCGGCCAACTCGACGCTCAGCCCCGACAGCACCACGGTGATGGCCAGGGCGACGAACGTTCCCACCACCGCAACGTGGGTGAGCCTCGTGAATCCGTGGGCCAGGTAGAGGGCCAGATAGCCGATGGCTCCCGCGCCAACCGCGGCCACCGCGACCGGGTTTCGCCCCTCGAGGATGGCGGGGACCACGAACCACATCAAGATGCCCAGACTCACGGCCAGGCCGGCGAGCGCGGCCAGACCACGGAGGCGGCCCAGGCCGACCACCGCCAGCGCGAAGAGGCCTCCGATCGTCCACAGCACCCATCGGCGCTCGTAGTCGGCGAACTGGTATTGCTGGGTGGCGGGCGCATCGGGGTTGAATCCGAGAAGGACCCGCTGTCCAACCTCGAACTGGGGAGTGCCGGGCACGATCCCGAACTCCTTCGAGTCGATGGTGCCGGGAGTGGGCCCTTCGAGCAGCGTGAACGTGACGAACACGCATGGTTCGTCGGGCGCAAACGAGCACCCGTGTTCTTCCACCTCGCTCACCGTGGCGCGGTAGACCTCATCGGTGAATCCGAGCGAGCTCAGGTCGGAGAAAGCGGTGCCGCGCGGCCAGAGGACGGCGAGACCCATGACGAGGAGGACTCCCAAGACGACCGGGATCATCGCGAGCCCCGCCAACCGTCGGTCGGGGCCCGTGAGTTTCCTGATGTCGGGGTGCTCGGACACCCGATCAGGCTACCCGTGGCGCAGGGTGGACCGGCCGGTGTCCCGGCCGGTCCACATCCCGTCAGCTCTCGGGGCTGGTGTTGTAGGCGAGCCGCAATTCCCGGGCCGTGAGGTCGTAGTAGGACACGTAGGGATCACCGTTGATCACCGCGATCGAGGTCGAGTATCCGGTGTCGTTGTCGTCGTCGACCGTTTCGATGCGTGCATTCGAACAGCCGGCATCATCACAATCGACGAACTTGAGGGCCTGGCTCGTCGCCGAGCGGTAGGCGATCCATGGGAATCCATCGCCGGCGATGGCGATGGACACGTCTGTGCCGACGCTGCCCGAGTCGTCGACGCGCTCGCGGGTGAGGCCCGTACAAGTGGTGTCGTTGCACAGCGCGACTTTCAGATCGGTGTTCGTGGTGTCGTAATACGCCACCACCGCCCTCGTTCCCACCGCGGCAATCGCCGAATAGGCACCGGCTTCGGTGGTTGAGTCGAGCACGCGCCGCGTGACGGCGCCCGAACACGTGGCGTTCGAGCAGATCGCCAGCATCAGGTCACCCGAAGCCTCGTCCTGGTATGACACCATCGGCCGCCCGTTCACGATCGCGATCGAGGATCGCTGTCCTGTGGCGTTGGGTACCACGCTCATGTCGATGATGTCGCCTCCGACCAGCGACGAACATGTCGTGTTGGCGCACAGCGCCAGCTTGATACCGCCGTTGTGCCAGAAGCTGATGGCGGGGTTGCCGCCCACCACCGCCACCGATGGGAATCCGACGCTGCCGGTCCACACCTCTTCGAGTGTCGAGGTGGCGCAATCCGCGTCGGTGCAGCGGGTCACGTCGAGAGAGCCCGATGTGTTGTAGGCGGCGATCACCGGAGTGCCGGAGATGACTGCCATCGAGGGCTCCTTGGAGGTGCCTGGTGCCAAATCCTGACCGTCGGTTCCGCTGCATTGGACGTTCGTGCAGATGGCGTAGGCCACCAGGTTTCCGTTGTCGTAGTGATAGGCGATTCCGGGCACACCGCCGACGCTCTTGATCGAGGTAGCCGACCGGCCCGCACCGGGGCGGAAGTCGATCGTGGCCAGATTCCAGCCTGAGTTGGACACTGAAGTGGTGGGGGTGGTCTCACCTGCACCGCCGCCTCCCCCGCCGCCCCCGCCGCCATTGGCGCGCATCGCCCTGGCGAGGAACGACGCCATCTGGCCGCGGGTCACCTCGTCGTCGGGGCAGAATCGGTCGTTCGCCGGCGGGTTGCAGCCGACGGTGATACCTGCCGTTGCCAGCTTCTCGATGTCATTCTCGAAGATGGAGTTGTTGTCATCGAGGAAATCAACGCTGTTCTGGGCGGTCAGACCGTACGCCCTGACCAGGAATGCCGCCATCTGACCCCTGGTGACGTTGCCGTCGGGGCAGTACTGACGAGTCGCGCACCCGCTCGTGATGCCGGAGGCAGCGAGCTTGTTGATGTCCCCCTGGAAGATCGACGAGGCGTCGTCGTCGAAGAAGTCCGTGCTCGTGTTGGAGAGACCAAGGGCACGGTTCAGGAACGCCGCCATCTGGCCGCGGGTCACGGTGTCCTCAGGGCAGAACCGATCAGACGCGCACCCGGTGGTCACACCCGCGTTGAAGATGTATTCGATGTCGACTTCATGGACGCTCGTGTCGTCATCGACGAACGGACCACCGGCGGCCGCTCCCGGTAGCGCCAACCCTGCCGCCAGCATGGCGACCATGATCGGACCGGCCAGCCGCCGTATCCAAGCGTGTCTGCGATTCACCACTTCTCCCTCCCGATAGGAATCCCCAAGGTGATTGGGACAATGTACCCGCATTCTCGGTGGTGCACAGCCTCACTTCACGGCCTGACCGGTACGATCTGTCGATGCCCGAACATCACGAATACGGGTTCGCGACCCGATCGATCCATGCGGGCTCGCCCCCTGACCCCGAGACCGGGGCACGGGCGACTCCGATCTACGCGACGACTTCGTTCGTGTTCGAGGACGCTCAAACGGCGGCCGATCTCTTTGCGCTGCAGACCTACGGGAACATCTACACACGGATCGGCAATCCGACGACGGCTGCGTTCGAGGAACGGATGGCTTCGCTGGAAGGTGGAATCGGCGCGGTCGCCACATCGTCGGGCCAGGCCGCCCAACTCATCGCGATCCTCACGCTGTGTTCCGAAGGCGACGAGATCGTCGCTGCCCGCAACCTCTACGGAGGCACCTTCACCCAGTTCGACGTGACGCTGAGGAAGATGGGTATCAACGCCACGTTCGTGGACCCTCACCCGGAAGCCATCGCCGCCGCCATCACAGAGCGAACCAAACTGGTGTACGGCGAGACGATCGGAAATCCGCGGGCCGATGTGCTCGATCTCGAGTCGGTGGCCGGGGTGGCCCACGAGCATGGCATTCCGCTGGTGATCGACAACACCTTCGCCACTCCCTATCTGTGCCGGCCCATCGAATGGGGCGCCGACATCGTGGTGCACTCCGCCACGAAATTCATCGGAGGGCATGGTGTGGCCATCGCCGGGGTCATCGTCGAGTCGGGCTCCTTCCCCTTCGACAACGGCAACTTCCCGGTCATGACCGAACCGTCGCCCGCGTATCACGGGCTCCGTTTCTGGGAGAACTTTCGTGAGTACGGGTATCTGACCAAGGCGCGCACCGAACTGTTGCGGGACATCGGGGCGTCGTTGTCGCCCTTCAATTCGTTTCTCCTCCTGCTCGGGCTCGAGACCCTCCCGCTCCGCATGCAGCGCCACGTCGAGAACGCCGGAGCCGTCGCCACCTTCCTCGCCGAACACCAAAGCGTGGCGTGGGTCTCGTATCCGATCTTCGACGGCTCGCCATCACGGTGGGCCGCCGAGAAGTACACGCCGGCAGGACCCGGTGCGGTGTTCACGTTTGGGCTGGAGGGTGGCTACGAAGCCGGGGTTCGTTTCATCGAAGGCGTGGAACTGGCCAGCCACCTCGCCAACGTCGGCGACGCCAAGACGCTCGTGATCCACCCCGCCTCGACGACCCATCAGCAGATCCCGACCGCCGAGCGCGAGGCCGCCGGCGTGGGCAACGAGATGATCCGGATCTCGGTGGGGATCGAAGACGTCGAGGACATCATCGTCGACCTCGACCGGGCGCTGGCGACATGACCGCCGTCGACACATCCCCCCGTGAGCGTCTGAGGGTTCTCCGAGAGTCGTCGTCCATCGCCATGGTGGGGGTTTCCGCCAACCCGTTGCGGTCGTCCAACTTCGTTGCGACCTATCTCACGAGGACGCCGTATCGGGTCTACCCCGTGAATCCCATGTACGACGAAGTGCTGGGAGAGCGGTGTTATCCGAGTTTGGCCGACCTCCCCGAGGTGCCCGACATCGTGGATGTGTTCCGGGCCAGGGAGGAGCTCCCCGGGGTCGTCCGTGAGGCGATCGACGTGGGAGCCCAAGTCGTGTGGTTCCAACTCGGGCTGCGGCACGACGAGGCCGCGCGCATGGCCCAGGAGGCCGGGTTGGTGGTGGTCCAGGACCGATGTCTCAAGATCGAACACGCCCGGTTCGCCGGCGGACTGCACCTCGCCGGGTTCGACACCGGGGTCATCAGCAGCAAACGCAGGAGGCCCGTTTGAGCGCCATCGACCGTCTCGTTCAATGGAACCACACACACGCAGCCGGCACACCGCAGCTCCGGCCCGAACCGCGGACGGCGGTGGCCGTGGTCAGCTGCATGGACGCCAGGATCAGCATGCCTCTCATGCTCGGTGTCAGCCCCGGTGACGTCCACGTCCTCAGGAACGCGGGAGGGATCGTCACCGATGACACCGTACGCTCGCTCGTCGTGTCCCAGGTGGCTTTGGGAACCGATGAGGTCATGGTGATCCAGCACACGAAATGCGGGATGGAAGGTCTCGTGGATCAGCAGTTCCGGGCCGAGGTGTCCAGGTTGCGGGGCCGGGCGCCCTTCTTCGAGATAGGAGGCTTTCCAGAGGTCTCCCATCGGGTGGTCGAGTCGGTTCGGGCGCTGCGCCGGAACCCATTGATCGACGCCGAGGTGAGAGGTTTCGTGTTCGACGTCGACACTGGCCTCGTCGAGGAGATCGAGGTCGCCTGATGGTGAGCGGCGTAGCCCTCACCTGGTCGCTTGTTCGAGAGCCCGGCGGATTCGTTTTGCGCTGACGGCTTCTCGGGTTCCCAGATGTTGGGCGAAGAGGCTCACCCGGAGTTCTTGGAGCTGCCAGGCGATGACTGTGAGTTCGGGTGACGTACCGATTGCCTCGACCGTCCTGTCGAATTCGGTTTCGAGAGCTCTGATCTCCTCCATGGCCGCGCGGTCTCTTTCTGGTCGGCTCGCCAACTTGTGGAGCCTGTGCTCGGCTGCTCTCAGGTATCGAGCCACATCGGCCAGCCGTCCCGCTCCGACCCCCGTGACGAAGTCTGGATAGATGAGTTGGTTGGCTTGGGCGGCGACGTCGTCGATGGCATCAGATGCCGCCACCGGAGCCTCGTCGACGGCCAGGCCGAGGTCCCACAGTGCCTCGAGCACGGCGAGCGAGTGTTCGGCCACCGACGCCACGGTGTCGGCCAGTTGGTCTTTCACAACTGTGAGCAATCGATCGAAGGCTCGACCGTCCCACACCGGACCGCCGCCGCGGTCGATGACTTCGTCGACCGCAGCCCCCAGGCAGTCCTCCACCCACCTGCTTGGTGTGTCGTACGGGCCGATGCGGATCAACGCCCGCGCCCGGTCGTCGAGGACGTGGCGGAGCAGTTTGGCGGGCGACGGCAGTTGGAGAAGTACCAGTCGCCGAAGGCCGGCGCGCGAGGTGCGCCGCTGATCGGCGATTGTTGGGGTGAGCCGTATCGAAACGGAGTCACCGTCGTCGGACAGTGCGGGAAACGCCCGGATCTGCTGTCCTGGTACCCCGACCCTCACCTCCTGGGGCAGCTCGCCGAAGCTCCACTTGGTCAGCCCCGACTGCTCGAGTGGATGGGTCGACTCGTCCCGGCGCGCCGGTGAATCGAGGCCGTCTCGCAGCCGTCTCAGATCGGGGCCGGAGGCGAGCACCTCGCCGTTGTCACCAATGATCCGGATGAGCGGGCGGAGGTGTTCGGGGACACGGTCGAGGTCGAATGCGTCCGGGCCGATGGGGGTACCGGCGATTCTCGTCAGCTCTCTTCGCAACGCGACAAAGAGTCCCTCGGTTCCCGGCTCCAGTCTTCCCAGAACCGCCTGAACGGTGTCGCCGATGGGCAGGAACAGCTTCCGGAGGGCCTTCGGGAGTGATCTGACGAGAGCGTCGATGAGTTCGGCTCGCAGTCCCGGCACCTGCCATTCGAAGACCGACGGGTCGACGCGGTCCACCTGGTCGAGGGTGAGGTCGATGGTCACGCCATCGCTGGGACTGGACGGATCGAACTCGTAGTGGATGGGCAATTCCAGGTCCCCGTGTCTCCACACCTCGGGGAACTGGTCCGAGTTCGCCCGGTCGGCGGCAGGGTCGAAGACATCGTCGAGCGTCAGATCGAGGAGCGTGGGCGTCTCCGTGCGCTGATCTCGCCACCAGCGGTCGAACCGACGGGTGTCGAACACGTCGGGTGGCACCCTGGCGTCGAAGAAGCCGGCGAGAGCCTCGTCGCCGACGAGAAGGTCGAACCGGCGTTCCCGGGTCGCCGTCGCTTCGGCTTGTTCGAGCACGTCGGCGTTGTGCCGCACGAAGTCGTGGTGGGACGACCATTCGCCGAGCACCAGAGCGTGACGGATGAAGAGATCGCGCGACGCGGCAGCGTCTATTCGTCCGTAGCCGACCGTGCGATCGGCGCTGAGTCGGAGCCCGAGCATCGTGACGGTCTCGCGGGCGACCGCGGCACCCCGATCGGCGTCCCACCACGGCTCCGAGTGTGTTCGGACGACCATGTGGGCGCCCGCGGTCTCGATCCAGGCCGGGTCGATCCGGGCGACCCCGCGGGCCCACAGTCGGCTGGTCTCGACGAGATCCACAGCCATGACCCATTCCGGAGCTTGCTTGAAAAGCGTCGATCCGGGAGCGATCGCAAACCGGATTCCACGGGCGCCGTGGTACTCGAACGACTTCGGGTCTTTGTGGCCGATGTGGGACAGGAATCCCGTGAGCATCGTCCGGTGGATCGCGTCGGGCGTGGCCGGTTTGCGGTTCATCGTCAAGCCGAGGTCGTTGGCGTACCCCCTCAGCTGGGATCGAATGTCCTGCCACTCTCGGACCCGACGGTAGTTGAGGAACTCGTCCCGGCACATCCGCCGGAACGCATTCGAACTGCGTTCTCGCCGCTCTGTCATCACGTGGTTCCACAGCGCAAGCATGCCCAGCAGATCCGACGTCGAATCGGCGAAACGGCGGTGTTTTGCGTCGGCGGCTTCGCGTTGGTCAAGAGGCCGCTCCCGGGGATCCTGGATCGAGAGTGCGGCCGTGAGGACCAGCATCTCCCGGAGGCACCCGTTGCGGTCGGCCTCGATGAGGACGCGAGCGAGCCTCGGGTCGATGGGAAAGACTGCCATCCTCCGGCCCAACGCCGTCAACTCGATGCGCTCTCTCCGACCGGTGGTCGCGCCGAGTTCCTCCAACAACAGAATCCCCTGCCGGACGGCCCGGCGGTCGGGCGGGTCGAGGAACGGGAAGGCGTCGATCGAACCGAGGTCCAGGGCCGCCATCTTCAGCAGCACCGAGGCGAGATTGGTCCGGAGGATCTCCGGTTCTGTGAATTCGGGCCGCGCCTCGAAGTCGGCCTCCGAGTACAGGCGAACACAGATGCCCGGACCCAGCCGCCCGCACCGGCCGGCCCGTTGGTTGGCAGATGCCTGGCTGACCGGCTCTATGGGAAGGCGCTGGACCCCCGTCCGGCCTGAGCGCGAGATCCGGGCCGTGCCGGGATCGATCACGAATCGGACCCCGGGCACGGTGATGGATGTTTCGGCGACATTCGTGGCGAGGACGATCCGGCGACCGGTGTGGGGGGCGAAAACACGGTGCTGGTCGGTCGACGAGAGCCTGCCGTACAAGGGGAGGATCTCGGTGTGTCTCAGCTCGAGTTCGCCCAAAGCGTCGGCGGCGTCTCGGATCTCGCGCTCACCCGAACAGAACACCAGGATGTCGCCGTCACCGGCTCCTACGAGTTCGATGACGGCGTCACAGATCGCCTGAGGCTGATCCTGGTTGTCGATCGGTGGCCGGTACCTGATCTCCACCGGATGGGTCCGACCTGACACCTCGACCACCGGCGCATCGAAGTGCTCGGCAAACCGTTCGGTGTCGATGGTTGCCGATGTGATGATCAGTTTCAGGTCGGGTCGTCGTCTGAGGAGCGAGTGCAGGTAGCCGAGCAGAAAGTCGATGTTGAGGCTTCGCTCGTGGGCCTCGTCGATGATGATCGTGTCGTACGCGAGCAGATCGGGGTCGTTGTGGATCTCGGCGAGCAGGACGCCGTCGGTCATCACCTTGATGAGGGATCTGTCTCCGACCTGGTCGGTGAACCTGATCTTGAACCCGACGAGGTCGCCCACGGTCGACCCGAGTTCGGTAGCGACCCGCTCGGCGATCGATCGCGCCGCGATACGCCGAGGCTGGGTGTGGCCGATCAACCCATCGACGCCGCGGCCCATCTCCAAGCACAGCTTGGGGAGCTGAGTGCTCTTCCCCGACCCGGTTTCCCCCGCAACCACCACCACCTGGTTGGCAGCGATCGCCGCCGCCAGATCCTCCAACCGTTCGACGATGGGCAGTTCGGCGGGGTATTCGACCTTTGAAGGAGCCGCATGGATCCGTCTTGATCGAGCTTCGACCGCCCGATCCAGGTCGGCCTCGATTCGTTTCAGAACCTCCTGACGCCGGCCGGCCTGCTTGATCCGCTCGGCTCCGCCGATGCGCTTGAGAAACCGCGCCCGATCGCGGGTCGACAGTTCGTCGAGGTGAGCACGGAGATGAGACAGGTCGGACACGGCCGAGCCATGATCGCGCGAAGTTGTCCCCCACGAAGTGGGGGAAGGTCCCTGCCAGCGACCGAAGGGAGCTGGGAGGTAGGGGGAACGCTCAACGCAGGATCACCGTCTGCGGTGAACAACCGAAACCCCCGCCGGCACTCCAAGACTCGCAAGGGCGCCATCCCAAGAGATCTGTCACCCAGGAAACCCGACTCCCGCGTTGAGGAGCCCCCTACCTCCCGGCCTTCGGCCGGCAGGAACCTTCCCCCCTTTCCGGGGGACAACCGGAGGGTCTTACGATCCGCGAGCGATGATGCGGCCGGTGAGGGCGCCGGCGAAGGGGAGGGCGAGGTATTCCCAGTTGAGACCGGACTCGTCACCGACGCCGAAGTAAGCGAGGGTTCCGAGGCCGGCGCACACCAGGACCACGGCCGCTATCGCCCGCCAGGCGGGAGGTGCGGGGATCTCGCCCCGTGGTCGTTCGAAGCGTCCGAACACGACGATGAACGGCGTGACGGCCACCGCCATGAACACGATCCACAGCGGTCGGGTGGCCCACCACAGGCCGGTGCCCGCCGGGGTGCGCAAGCCCAAACCATCGAATGCGAGTGAAACGGCCAGAACGGCGACCATCGCCGTGAGGTGCCAGAGGTAGAGCGTCATGATGAGTCCGTTGACCAGCACGGTCCCGGTCCAGAGTCGACCCGACTCGAGCTTGCGGCGTGCCGGGTGTTCCAAGGCAAGGAGGACGCCCGCTTGGAGAAGGCCCAGAGCGAACAGCGGCAGCCGGGGCGGAAGCGTGTTGTTCGACTCCGCTCCGGGCACACCAACCATGCTCACCGGGTAGTCGAAGAGGGTCACGAGGACGATGAGCGCGACGAGTCCTGCCCCGGCCAGCGACAGCGACCTCTTCCGGTCTGCCAACCGGCCGTCGCGCCAGGCAAACCCGAGTTGATGGACGCCACCCCAGATGAAGAGATAGTTGAGAAACCCGATCGGGTCGTTGCCCGTGGAGATCGACACCAAGTCGGTCACAACGGCGGCGGCTCCCATCGCCGTCACCGAGGCCCATCCGAATCGATCCCACAAGATCAGGGCGACCGGAGCGAGCGCCGCCACCGCCACGTACACGGCGAGGAACCACACGGGGACCAGGGCCGTCTGAGACCCGATCTTCACGAGTTCTCGATCGAACCCGACTCCGATCAGGATGGCGGCGATCACGGTCCACACCGCCAGCAGGGCGAGGACCGGGAGCACCAGGCGTCGGAGCCGGGCGTGCAGCCACTCGCCGTACGGTGTCCCGCGTTCGCGGCTCGATCGCCACGAGGCGGCGTTGGAGTAGCCGCCGACCACGAAGAAGATCGGCATCACCTGGAAGACCCAGGTGAGCCACTGTGTCCACGGCAGGTCCGCCAGGATGTGTCCGGCTTTCAGGTCACCGGATGGTGTGATCTCCGGGGCTGCCATGAGCCAGTGCCCTAGAACGACAACGAGGATCGAATACGCCCGGAGGGCGTCGACGTACCGGTTGCGATCGGCTCCGGCCTTCTGCCCGGTTGCTCGGGCTTTCTCCCACAGCGTGTGCATGATCTGATCCTTCGGCCCGATGGCAGTATCGCTGAACCGAAGCCCGATTCACGTCTCGTTCGAGCCGACGAGCCCACCGGCGAGAATCCCGACCGACGTGAGCGCCACGGCCGTCAGGTTGAACCCGTCACTGTCGACCAGTCCGTTCTTGGCGAGTAGGCCGAGCCCCGCGCACAGAGCAAGCACCGCCACAACCGGTTTCCACACCGGTGGAGCGGGTCTGCGGTCCCGTTGCGGTCGCTCGAACCGGGCCACGACGGCTACCACCGGGAGGGTGAGGATCGCCAGGAAACCGACCCAGATCGGACGGGTGAACCACCACAGTGGGCTGTCGGGATCGAGGCCGAGTCCGATCCCGCCGAGCCCCAGCGACACTGCCAGCACGGCCACCATCACGGTCAAATGCCACAGGTAGAGGCTCATGATCGACCCGTTGACAGCGATCACGGCCGTCCATGGCCGGCGCCGCGTCAGCCAGCTCTCGAGCCTGGACTCGAAGATCATGGCCAGCCCGAACTGGAAGATGCCGAGCGCGACCAATGTCACCTTGGGCGGGTTCGAATTCGTCACGGCGACGTTGTCGAGGCCGACCATGGCGATGGGGTACGGGCCGAAGAAGACGAGCGAGGCGAGGGCGACGAGACCACCGATAGCAGTGGACAGGCGGGCAACGATTCCCCCGATGGCGCCGTCCGCCCAGGCGTAGCCGAGCATGTGGACGGCGTTCCAGACGAACAGATAGTTGAGCCAGATCACGTCGTGGAACCCGAAACCGAGCGCGAGTACGTCCACGGTCCCGGCGAGAAAGGCGAAGGCGGCGAACGCCGACCAGCGGAACCGATCCCAGGTTGCCAGCGTCCACGGCGCCGTCATGACGATCAGGACGTAGGTGGCGAGGAACCAGGTGGGAACGAGTGCCGCCTGGGTGGCCACCTTGATGAGACTCGGCTCGAGACCGGAGGCGAGCGCCACGGCTGCCACCGGCACCCAGAAGAGCAGTACCGGAACGGCGGGGAGGATGAGCCGCCGCAGCCGACTCCTCAACCAGACGGCGTAGGCGACGCCGCGCCCGTGAGCCGATCGCCAGGCAACGGCGTTGGCGTAGCCACCCACGAAGAAGAAAACGGGCATGACCTGGAGGATCCAGGTGAGCCATTGGGTCCAGGGTGCGTCCGCCAGGAGCCGCCCGATCTGCACTCGACCGTCGACGATCTCCGGTGATGCCATGATCCAGTGCCCGATCAC
>JAOUGY010000090.1 GCA_029865445.1 Acidimicrobiia bacterium
AAGGGCGACACGAGAGCAAGCCCTTCACGATCTCGCCACCTTCGGGCAAACCCTGGCCCGGCCACGAGCACCAGAACGTCGCCCAGTCGCAGTGTCACGTCGCCGAGTTTCCCAGGCAACCGCTCACCGGCGCGATGGATGGCGAGGACCGCGGCACCGAACCGATTGCGGAAGTCGGCATCGCGGAGATTCGCCCCCGCCAGCCCCGACCCAACCACAGCCTCGTAGTACCGCTGGTTTCCGGCACCGAAGTGGGGGGCAGCGGCCGGCAACAACCCGTCGACCGTTTGCAGGTCGACCACCCGCGTGACGTCGCCAACGAACACGAGCCGATCGCCCGCCTGCAAGCGGTGATCTGGTGCCACCGGGGCGACGCAGGTCCCGCGTCGTTCGATTTCGGCGAGGAACACCCCGGTGAGGTGCCGGAGCCCGGCCTCCTCCACGGCCACCCCGTCGAGTGGCCCACCACGATTGACGAGCATTTCGACGGTGAACTCACGGAACGCCGAGATGCGATCGGTCGGTCCCCCGCGGTTCGGCAACAACCTGGGCGTCAGCAGCACGAGCACAGCCACGCCGGCACCTGCAACGGCCAATCCCACACCGGAGAACTCGAAGACGTCGAATGGCTGCATCCCGGCGTCCGCCATCAACCCGTTCACCGTCAGGTTGGTCGAAGTTCCCAAGACGGTGACGACGCCGCCGAGCACGGTCGCATAGCTCAACGGCATCAGGAAGCGGGATACCGGTCGGCCCGTTCGGCGGCACCACGCGTCAACACGAGGGGCGAGCATGGCGACCAGAGGGGTGTTGGCGATGAAGGCCGAGGCAGCCGCCGAGGGGACACAGATGCGGGCCAGACGCATACTCTCGCTCCCCCGGTCGGCCCTCCCGAGCAGTCGGTCGGTGAACCCTGTGAGCGCACCGGTTGCCTCGACGCCGGCGGCGAGCACGTACAACGCGGCGATGGTGATTGGCGCGGGATTCGCCAGACCTCCGAACGCGCCCTCGAAGTCGACGACACCACCGACATGGAGCACCGTTACCGCCACGAGGGTTACAGCGGCCGCGGGTATCCGTTCGATGATGAACGCCACCACCGAGCACACGAGCACGATGGCGGTGAACCATGCGTCCGGCGTCACCCCGTGGCGTCTCCCCCGACCGCCCGGCGACGTGCGGCGACCACCTCGCGGACCATCGGAAGCAGCGAGAGGGCAACGATCGCGAGTACGGCGGCTTCGAGGTTGTCATGCACCAGCCGTAGGTTGCCGAGCCACCATCCGAGTGCCGGGAGCGAGGCGGCCCAGATCAAGCCGCCGACGAGGTTGGCGGTGGTGAACCTGCGTCGCGGCATCTCGGCAACTCCGGCAGCCAACGGCGTGAACGTGCGCACGATCGGGACGAACCGCGCCAGTACCACTGCTCTCCAGCCGTGCCGCGCCATGAAATGGCGGGCACGCTCGTATCGCTCACGGGTGAAGAAGCGCCCATCGGGACGGTCCAGATATCGCCGCCCAGCTGCGGTTCCAATCGAATAACCCACCTGGTCGCCGACGACGGCCGCGACGAATGCGCCGAGAATCACCAGTCCGAGCGCTGGCATCACGCTGCCACCTGCAGGGGACGCCAGGAATCCCGCGATGAAGAGCAGCGAATCGCCCGGGAGGAACAACCCGACGAGAAGACCGGACTCCACGAACACAACCGCGATCAGGGCCAGCAACCCTCCCGCGGCGAGCAGACTCTCAGGATCCAACAAACCGCCACCTCATCTTTTCTCCGCAGCGAAAAAGGATTTCGCTACTTCGAGAGAAGAAGTCTACCCCAGGTGAGACGCTTCGTCAGCCAGCGTTGCGGGGCGCTGTCCTGTAGGAGTATGCGTGGGACCGCGGTGCCTTGTATTCGGTCGTCGGGCGGTCGATGCCACGACGAGGCGGGACGAGCTTGATGTCGGGGTGGCGCACAGGCACTGCGGAGGAATCCGGGTGGTGCGCCCGCTTGCGGCCTCCTCCCTTTGCGGCCTTCTTCTGCGTGCGGCTCATGAGACTCCTTTCCTCCCCAGTCTGGGTCCACCCTCGAACTGGAGTCCAGAGTCGTTTGCCCGTCACGACTCGCCGACCGCGCGTAGCTTTGGAACTGGTGACGGGTGCTCGAGCCAACGCGACTCGCACTCAGAAAGGAGGTCACTCATGGCCGTTCCAAGGGAACACCTGATCGACATGTACGAGACCATGGTGAAGATCCGGAGGTTCGAGGAGCGGATCAGGGAGCTCTACTTCGCCGACAAGCTCCCGGCCTTCGACATCGCCGCCGGTCTCATCCCCGGCGAGATGCATCTCGCCGCCGGCCAGGAACCGGTGGCGGTGGGCATGCGACCCCACCTGAAGGACGGTGACGCAATCACTGCAACTCACCGGCCCCATCACCTCGCGATCGCCCAGGGAGTGGACCTCAACAAGATGGCGGCGGAGATCTTCGGGCGAGACACAGGACTGGGCAGGGGCAAAGGTGGCCACATGCACCTCTTCAGCACCGAGCCGAGCTTCGGGTGCTCCGGCATCATCGGGGAAGGAATGCCGGTCGCCGTGGGTGCCGCCATGGCGTTCAAGGCACGCGGGACCGCCAACGTGGCCCTTTCGTTCTTCGGCGAAGGGGCGGCCAACCAGGGCGCGTTCCACGAGGCCATCAACCTGGCTGCATTGTGGAGCCTCCCCGTGGTGTTCGTGTGCGAGGACAACGCGTACGCCATCTCAGTCCCCAAGACGGCGTCGACCGCGGTCACGGACAACTCGGATCGGGCCGCCGCCTACGGCATCCCCGGCGTGCTCGTCCCCGACAACGACCCGGTGTCGGTGTACGAGGTGATGGGCGCGGCCATCGAACGGGCGCGAGGCGGCGGCGGCCCCAGCCTCGTCGAGATCAGGACCGACCGCCTGTGGGGGCACTTCGAAGGCGACGCCGACGCCTATCGAACGGACGACTTCAAAGAGGACATGAACGAACGAGACCCGTTGAAGACCTTCGCGCAGCGACTGCTCGCCGACGGCGTGCTCTCCGAGGCGGACATCACAGAAATCGCCGACAGGATGCACACCGAGGTCGAGGCGGCGATCGAGTTCGCGATGAACAGCCCCTATCCGGCACCGGAGGCGACCCTCGATCACGTGTTTTCGGAAAGGACGGTGACCCTGTGACCGGCGAACGCAAGTTGACCACCCAGAAGGCGATCGCCGAGGCGATCGCGCAGGAGATGGACGCAGATCCGACCGTGTTCGTCATGGGCGAGGACGTCGGCGTCTATGGCGGAATCTTCGGGGCCACGGAGGGCCTTCTCGACGAGTTCGGACCCGACCGGGTCAAGGACACCCCGATCTCGGAGACCGGATTCATCGGTGCCGGCATCGGGGCGGCCATCCACGGGATGCGCCCGATCGTCGAGTTGATGTTCGTCGACTTCTTCGGCGTGTGTATGGACCAGATCTACAACAACATGGCGAAGATCCACTACTTCAGCGGCGGCAACATCAAGGTGCCGATGGTCTTGACCACGGCCGTCGGCGGCGGATACTCCGACGCCGGCCAGCATTCGCAGACTCTGTGGGGCATGTTCGCCCACTTACCCGGAATGAAAGTCGTCGTCCCGTCGAACCCCTACGACGCCAAGGGTCTGATGATCGCGGCGATCCGTGACGACAACCCGGTCGTGTACATGTTCCACAAGGGCGTCTTGGGACTGGGATGGATGACCAACAACCCCCGGGCGACCGGCGTCGTGCCCGAGGCCCCCTATGAAGTGCCGATCGGGAAAGCGGCCATTGCCCGAGAAGGGTCGGACGTGACGATCGTCACCGTGGGTCTCAGCGTGCACAAGGCGCTGGACGCCGCCGAGAAACTGGCCGAAGAGGGTGTCTCCGCGGAGATTCTGGACCTGCGTTCGCTGGTCCCGCTCGACCGGGAGGCGATCTGCGCAAGCGTCGAGAAGACCCACAGGCTGATCGTGGTGGACGAGGACTACCAGAGCTTCGGGATGAGCGGCGAAGTGATCACCACCGCAATCGAAGGGGCATTCGACTACCTCGACGCGCCGCCGGTTCGGGTCACCACCCCCGACACGCCCATCCCGTACAGCCACCCGCTCGAGGCCTGGGCACTGCCATCGACCGAACGGATCATGCGGGCAGCCCAGGCCATGCTGGTCGCAGGCTGATCAGATGACCAAGGTTCCCATGCCGGTGATCACCGCCGAGGGCGAGGAGGCGGTGGTCACCGCATGGTTCGTGGACGAGGGTGACGCCTGCACGGAAGGCCAGATGCTGGCCGAGGTGCAGGCCGAGAAGGTGTCCGTGGAAGTGCACGCCGTGGCGGCGGGGTATGTGGCGGACCGGGTGACCATCGGCGACCCGGTCCGCCAGGGAGATCCGATCTGCCGGATCACCGACACTCCCCGCAAGCCGGTGGTCCGGTCGCTGGCCGCAGTTCGCGCGTCGCCCGCCGCCAAGCGGGTGGCCCGAGAACTGGGGGTTGACCTCGCCGACGTCACCGGGACGGGGCCCGAGGGCCGCATCACCGAGGACGACGTGCGGGGTTTCGCCGGCACAGAGGAAGGGCGAGCCCTACGGTCGGTGATCGCCAAGAACCTGAGGAAGTCCCACACCGACACCGTGCCGGTCACGTTGTTCACGACCGCCCTCTTGGGACACGCCGTGCCCGACCGGCTCACGGCGCGTGTGCTGAAGGCCACAGCCCTGGCGCTCGCGGAGCACCCCGCCCTGAACGGTCACCGCGCTGGGGACGAGTTCGTGAGATCGGACCTCGTCAACATCTCCGTGGCGATCCAGACGGACGAGGGTCTCGTTGCTCCCGTGATCCACGACGTGACTCTCAGGAGCGTCGAGGAGATAGCGGCCCGGGTAGAGAAGCTGGCGGCTCTCGCCGAAACCAGAACTCTGGCCGCCTCCGACTATGCGGGCGGGACGTTCTCCGTGTCGAACCTGGGGCGCTGGGGGGTGGAGGGTTTCACACCTGTCATCAACCTGCCCCAGATCGCCATCCTCGGGGTGGGCGCCGCGCGCCGGGTTCCGGTGGTGGATGGAGATGGGTCGGTGACTGTGGGTTTCGAGCTGACCCTGTCGCTCACGTTCGACCACGCATACATCGACGGCGCTCCTGCCGCCGAGTTCCTCCAAGCGGTCGTCTCTCATCTCACGCCGGCACCGCGAACCACCTGACCCGATTTCGGCCCCGTTTGCGTCAACACCATGTCGGACCCGCCTCAAGAAGTGGTGCGGGCGATCCAGTCGGCGACGAGCAGGATGGTGCGTCGCGATGTCGGATGGTTGGGGATGAGAGCTGGCCATACGTGGAACATCGCAGGCTCGATGTGGAGCGTGACATCGACTCCTGCCCGCTCGGCCTTCTCTGCAAACCGGGTGGCGTCGTCGAGGATGATCTCCTTGCCACCGGCCAGCACCAACAGTGGCGGCAGTCCCGTCGGGTCGGCGAACAGCGGCGACGCATACGGATGGGTCGGATCGGTGGGGCCGAGGTAGGCGGCGGCCGCCGGGGCAGGGTCGGGGAGATAGTCGTACCTGACGTTCGTCGTGATGCTGGCGGCGGTGCCGGTGAGATCGAGCCACGGTGAGAACAGGACGGCTGCGGCCGGAGGAGCGAGTCCTTCATCGCGGAGCCTGACGAGGAGCGCAGTGGCGAGGTTCCCACCCGCCGAGTCGCCGACCACGACCACTCGCTCCGGTTCCGGGAGTGCCGTGAACACTGCGATCGCATCGTCGAGGGCTGCCGGGAATGGATGCCGGGGTGCGAGTCGGTAGTCGACCGAGAATGCGTCGGCCCGTGCCGCGGCAACGAGTTCTCCGATGAACGGACGCTCCATTCCGGGGCTTCCCACGACATGCCCTCCCCCGTGGAAGTAGAGGAGTGTGGGCCGATCGGAGGGCAGTCCACGGACTCGCAGCCACTCTCCGGCCACGCCACCGACCTGTGCGGGCTCAACCTCGATCACGGCTCTCAGCCGCTTGGGCAAGGGGGCCTCAACGCTCGGGATGTTCCAGGTTTCAGGGTCGGCTGATTCGATTCCGGCGGTGAGAAGCGCGGCAATCGCTTCTCGGCGAAGCTCCACCGCCCACGACCATCCTTGTACGAGCGGGCCTCGACGAAGCCGCCGCCCCACGGCCGCGACCATCGCGGCGATCACTGCCCCCACCACGCGCAGAAAGCTCACGATCCTCTTCACCCTTGGAACATCGCGCATGCAGAACACCCATCCCAGGGTCATCCGTCCGATGGTGAAATCACATATTGACATTCATCTATGTATCCGATATCTTCAGACGCATAGACGCTGATCGATATGAGGAGAGGAAGATGTTCAGAACGAACACAAGACACGAGAGCTTGCCACGGGTCGACTTCTGCGATGAGTGCTCACGCGTGAGCACCCCGGCAGAACGTCAGGACCGACATCTCGAAGAGACTCGCAACAAGGCGCTGTTCGGACTCGGTCTGGTGCGCCCATGAGCGGTCGCATTGCAGACAGGGAAGAAGTCAGGGCCCACTATGCCGCCCAAGCACAATCGGTGTCGGACGGATGTTGTGGCGAGCCGACCATCGACGAAGAGGGATTCGGTGCTCGTCTCTACAGCGGTGAGGAGTTGGCCGGGCTTCCTCAGGCAGCCGGAGCGGCGAGCCTCGGATGTGGCAACCCCACTGCGGTTGCCGACCTCTCCGAGGGCGACGTGGTACTGGACCTCGGGTCGGGAGCCGGGATCGACGTGTTGCTGTCGGCCCGCCGGGTGGGAACCACCGGCAAGGCCTACGGCTTGGACATGACCGACGAGATGCTCGATCTGGCCCGCCGCAACGCGACCGAGGCCGGGGTGGAGAACGTCGAGTTCCTGAAGGGATACATCGAGGACATCCCACTCCCCGCCGGCTCCGTGGACGTGGTGATCTCCAACTGCGTGATCAACCTGTCGGCCGACAAGCATCGTGTGTTCTCCGAGATGCACCGGGTGCTGAGACACGGCGGGCGCCTCGGGATCAGCGACGTGGTGACCGACGACACCCTCACCGACGAGGAGATCATCGAGCGCGGCAGTTACGTCGGTTGCGTCGCCGGGGCACTGAGGATCACCGAATATCGCGAGGGTCTTGAGACGGCCGGCTTCACACAAGTTGAGGTCTCTCCGACGCACAGTGTCGGAGACGGAGTCCACGCCGCGATCATCCGCGCCTCCAAACCCTGAGGTGGAGGCTCGGACGCCGCTGGCATCCGAGCCTCAGGTCCCCTTGTAGTTCAGGACGGCCACGAGGCGGTGTCGGACCTTCACCAGGTCCGCCGACAGACGCATCACCTCGTTGATGTCTTTGTAGGCATCGGGGTGCTCGTCCACGAGCGAGCGCGCACGATCGGACAGCCACGTCCGGCCTTTCATCGCGTCGGCCAGCGACTCGGTGCTCAGCCGCTTCCGGGCCTGGGTACGCGACATCCTCCGCCCCGCTCCATGCGCACTCGAGTGATACGACTCGGGGTTGCCGAGACCTTCGGTGATGTAGCTGTCGGTGCCCATCGACCCCGGCAGGATGCCCAACTCCCCGGCGCGAGCGCTGATGGCACCTTTGCGCGTGACCCACAAGATGCGACCACGATGGGTTTCCTGCTCCGTGTAGTTGTGGTGACAATTCACCCGCTCCCGCTCACGTCCCCTCCCCACGAAACGGAAGAAGACACGGAGCAAGGCGTCGAGCATCGTGTCCCGGTTCTGTCGGGCGTATCCCTGGGCAAAGCGCAGGTCGGCGATGTAGTGCTCGAACTCCGGTGTTCCCTCCAGGAGATACGCCAGGTCGGGGTCCTCCAATCCGATCTGCAGTCGCTTCGCCACCGCCTTCGCCTCGGCGATGTGAGACTGGGCGAGCAGGTTGCCGATCCCGCGAGACCCCGAGTGGATCACGACCCAGACGCGGTCGTCCTCGTCGAGGCTGATTTCGGCGAAATGGTTGCCTGAGCCGAGCGTGCCCATCTGCAGGTGCGCCTTCTTCTCGAGCTTGGAGTCGAGTTCAGTGCGGGGGCGGTGAGCCTCGAGCCAGTTGTCGGCCGGCCGTCGATCGTGCCCCTGACCGACGCCTGCGGGGATCACTCGTTCGATCTGGCGCAGAAGCGGACCGAGGTCATCGGGCAAGTCTCCAGCGGTGAGGTCGGTGCGAACCGCAGCCATGCCACACCCGATGTCCACGCCGACACATGCCGGAATGACGGCACCTTCGGTCGGCACCACCGAACCGACGGTGGCGCCGAGGCCCAGGTGGGCGTCGGGCATCAGGGCAACATGTCCGATGACGATCGGCAAACGAGCGGTCCGCTGGGCTTGGGCCAGTGTTTGAGCGTCGAGATCGTCGGCCCAGCTCTTGAGCTTGTCGTTGATCACCTGCACAGGGGTCCTCCTCCCCTCATTGTCGTGGATGCCGGGACTCTCCGGGAAGGATTTGGCCGTCACCTCAAACGAGGTGCGAGCACTACTGAGGTGTCACGCCCGGCACCCCGGTCACCCGTGCACCTTCGGCCAGGCGTTGGTCGAAATGGCCAACCCCTCGTTGAACTCCTTGATGAGGCAATAGCGCTTTGATTAACGTAAACAAACATCATGAGTCAACAGTTGTCGCGAGGAAGGCCTTCATCTAGAGTGCATCGCGGCGGAGAGGGGAGTCTCATGCTGAGGATTGTCGGATTGATGGTGACGGCGGCCGCCGTTGTCGCCTGCACCGGGAACTCGGCAACCCCGACGTCATCGGTGCCCTCGACCGCTCCAACCACCGTCACCACCGCAGTCGAGACCACGACCTCCAGTCAGGCGACCGCCACAACCACCGCCGCTCCCGCCACCACGATCGCGGCAGAGCCACCCATCCCCAACACGACCGGGGACGACTGGACCCGGATCATGACCGAGATCTACGCGTTCATCGGTTGGCTCTACCAGAACCCTGACTCGACTCTGCTCGACCAGGTAATCGTCCCCGGCTCCGAGTTCGATCAAAACCTCGGAGGCGTAGTGCGCCAATACGAGGCTGATGGCTGGCGCGAACTTCCCGGCGGCGAGTCCGAATTGCGAGAAGCATCTCTGCAAACCGGGACAAGCCGGAAGTGGTGAAGGCTGTCGAGCGAGGCGACCTTCGGGTTGGTTGCCCGACGACGCTGTCTCGGATCGGGTCCAGCGTCGTGAGGTGCAACCTGAGTGCAGCCACACGCTGGTGTCGACGATCCCCGACCGTCGCCACGGCCTGCATGGTCACGGGCCTGATCGGTCAGTGGCGGGTCGGCCTGGCGGCTCGGTCGAGTTCGTTGACGTGGTCGGCTGCGACCGCGATCTCGCGTTGGGTGCCGTCTTCGAAGGTGACCAGGCGACCGACTGCGTCGGCCGGCTTACGTGGTGCTGCGTCGAGGTCGAACTCGGTCACCGCATCGACGGGGTGGACCTCGGCACGAAGGAGGGCGACCCCGCGGGTGAGAACCAGCACGTCACGGATGACGCGGGCGTAGCTGGGCTGTCGCGGCCACTTGTCGGCGCCAGCGGTCCGGACCGACACCTCGAACACGCCCGGCTGTCGTTTGACCGTGCGGCGAATCTGCCAGACGGCGATGAGCGCACCGACGATCAACCAGATCGGGATCCCCAGGGTGGCCAGCAGTATCCAAATCACGGCTCAGCAGCCCCCGTCGCCTTCACACCTGTTCGATCTCGGGCAGCTGCTAGGTGCCATCGAGGACCTCGGGTCGCGGGCGGTAGAGGCGGAACACCCAGTTCCAGCCGTCCATCACGTACAGGAGGTTCTCGTAGCCGGCATTTTCGGTGTCCATGTCGAGGGTGACCGATCCGTCGCTGCTGCGGCGTGCGGTGACGCTGTTGATGCTGTAGGAGTCGAACGGATTCGCCTCGAAGTAGCCGTCACGGTTGTAGATGCTCATCGACCAGAAGGCATCGGCTGGCACGTCATGCAGGTGGAGCCGGTAGTGGCCGATCGGGTGGGGGCTGGTGTCGTTGAGGTAGATGGTTTCGTAGCCGGGCAGACCACCCCAGCCGATCGCGGTGTTGATCAGGTGTTGGATCGGATCGACCTCGTCTTTCGGTCCGAACGAGCGGGTGGCGTCGGAGGAGAAGTCGCCCAGTTCGAGGATCAGTTTGTAGAGCCGGTCGTGTGCGGTGTCGTAGTCGGGGTGGGTGAAGGGAACAGCGGAGCCGGCCGACACCTGGACTGCGTCCTGGAGGCCGTGGACTGTTGCCATGTCGTCGGGGTCGTTGGGGTCGGCCAGGATGCGGATCGAGACCTGGACGTAGTCGGCGTCGTATTGCTCGGTGGTCAGCCGGTGGGTGCCGGGGTCGTGCAACACGGCCTTGGTGTAGTGATCGGCGTTCACGATGTCTTGAAGTTCTCGACCGTGACATCCATGTACGACTCCTCCGTCTCAGTGGTCTCAGCGGGAATGGTCGTGAAGACCGGCATCCGCCAACCAGAGGCAATAGTCCTGAGCTCTCGCAAGATCCCATGAGTCGATTTTGGTCGTCAACGCGTGCCCGCACCGCCCATCCGCCAACCTGGATGACATCACCAGCGTCGCTGGTGGCGGTATCCGGAGGTGTTGGTCATGGTGGCCTCTTCGAGTGACCTGGCAACTAGCTCGATGTCGTCAGTATCGGCCTCGGAATCGTCCACTCGCCACTCATGATCGCCGGCTTCGGCAGGTAGTAGCGCGCAATGACGTCGAACGGCCCGGCGGGGACCTCAAGGCAGTTCTGATCGCCGGCTTCGCACTTCATCTTGAAACGGAAGGTGTAGCTGCCGTCGTCGTTGCTGACGGCGGTCGTGTTGTTGATGTGGTAGCGGTCGTCGTCGTTGGGGTGCAAACGTCCGGTGGTGGAGTCGTACACGGTGAGCGACCAGAAGCCGTCGACCTGAGGCGCCTCCGTCACCAGCGCGTAGTCGCCCTTCGAGCCTTCGAGGGTCGCACCGGACGCATCGGTGAACATCGCCTCGTAGGCGCTGTGAGAGGTTGCTGGTCCGCCCCAACCTTCCTTGGTTCCGGCTGAGTGGTAGAGGTAGGGGACGTCCTCACCGGGTTCCTGGCCTGGCCCGACGATCATCTTCGAGAACGGCACGACTCCCGTGCACTCGTCCATCCTCCGGTGGGCTTCTTGTGCCACCTGCTCGTCGAAGCCGCTCAGGAGGTCGACGGAGGGCATCTCGCTGAGGGTCGGACCTTCGATCGTGATGCCGTCGAACACCGCTTGTGCGCCCGCCAAGTCGGCAGGGTCATGCTTGTCCTTGACTTCGATCCGGGTGACGACCGCGGACAGCAGCGACGGCACCTCAACAGCCTCACCCATGATCGTGTCGGGTTTCTCACCGTGGTAGAGCGTGTAGCTGCCGGCCGGGCCGATGATGTTGCGGTAGTTCGCGTTCCGGTCATCCTGTAACTGAAAGGAGCTGAATCGCTCCGGCGAAGGCGCATCCGAGCGCAGCACCACCGGCCCATCCCCGAGGTAGATGAACGCCGTCTTGTAGAGGGTGTCGTTGTTGCTCCGGACGATCGTGTCCTCACCGGCCTTGAGCAGATACCGTTCGGCCTGGCCCCACTTGTTCAGCTTGGCTGCGTCTCCGCCCGTGAACTGCATGGCGTAGGCATAGGTAGTCTGGTACGGAAACTTCTGAATGTAGTCCTCTACCTGTTTCTCGAAGTCATCATCTGTCATCGTGTTGGTGCCTTCCTCGTTTCGATCTTCGGAGCGTTGGGATGATGCCTCCTGACGGTGGTGAGGGGGCTTCTCATGTGAACGCACGACAACATGGACTCCCTCGAAGGGCTGTGACCTGACCCTATGGCGGGGCAGTCCCGGACGGGAGGGGCGAAAGGCCCGGCTCGGCATCGGCGTGCGACGCGTTCGACTATTGCCGCCACGACCGCTGTGCGACGGTGCCCTTCATGTTGGATTGACGGTGGCCCCGGTGGGGAGGCTCATCGTCGAGCCAGCGAGTACGGAACTCGATCCAGGGTTGTGGGCGATGGCGAGGAGGGAGCGTCCGCTGTTGTAGATCTGTTCGGCGACGCGGCGGAGAGCAACGCCGACGAGGGCAGGATGACGAGGTCGCCGGGGTCGGTGTTCGCGTTGATCCAGCTGAGGATGTCGGTTCCTTCGACCCGATCGGCGGGAGCGATGAACCGTGGCGAGCTCTCGTCCGACGACGCGGTGACGA
>JAOUGY010000091.1 GCA_029865445.1 Acidimicrobiia bacterium
GTGGGTCGAGGCTCCCGGGATCGAGTTGTTCGATCAACTCCTGACCGCGTTCGGAGACCTTCCCGTGATCGCAGAGGACCTCGGTGTCATCACACCGGATGTGGAGGCTCTCCGCGATCGCTACGGATTCCCCGGTATGAAAATCCTCCAATTCGGGTTCGGCACAGAGAGCGCCCACGCACCTGATCAGTTCCGGCCCAACGTGGTGGCCTATACGGGGACCCATGACAACGACACCGCAGTCGGGTGGTTCGAAGACCCGCGTCCCGAGCGAGCATCGGAACGGAAGCTGGCATTGGAGACCCTGGACTCGGACGGGAACGGGTTCGCATGGGATCTCATTGCGGCGGTTCTGGAGTCGGTAGCGGACACGGCAATCGTCCCTCTGCAGGATGTCCTCGGGTTGGGAACACAAGCGCGGATGAACACACCCGCCACCACGGAGGGCAATTGGCGCTGGCGCTTCCGATGGTCCCAACTGACCGATGCCACGATCGACCGGATGCGGGATCTCACGGTTTCGGCAGGCCGATGAAGTGGGACCCCGACGTCTACCTGCGATTTGCCGACCATCGGGCGCGGCCCGGGGTGGAACTGATGTCGAGGATCGGCGTTGACGAACCCACCACGGTGCTGGATCTCGGCTGCGGAACGGGTTCGCTCACCCGGCTCTTGAAGATCCGCTGGCCCGGCGCCCGTGTCGTGGGCGTGGACTCGTCATCCGACATGCTCGACCGGGCCAGGCTCGATCGCTCCCAACCCGATGACATCGAATGGATCCACGCCGACATCCGTACCTGGGAACCGAGCTTCGAAGTGGATGTGGTGTTCTCCAACGCCACCCTTCACTGGCTCGACGACCACTCCGCTCTCTTTCCCCGAATCGCGTCATGGACACGGCGGGTTCTGGCGGTGCAGATGCCGGCCAATTGGGGAGCACCGACCCACCAGATACCTGCTCGGATCCTCGATGAACCAGGATGGCCCGAGGAAGCCAGGTCGGCTCTCATGCGTGACCGGGTCGGCCCGCCGGAGTCCTACCGCGAGTACCTACCCGGTATGCGACTCGACATGTGGACCACCACGTACCACCAAACGCTGGAGGGTGGGGACCCGGTCCTGACCTGGGTGGAGGGTTCGGTGCTCAGACCTGTGCTCGATACGTTGTCCGAGCCCCACCGCACCCGCTTCCGGGAGCGATGCGCGGCTGAATACCGATGGGCCTATCCCCCATTGGCGGACGGGTCGACGGTGCTTGCCTTCAGCCGCTTCTTTGTCGTCGCCGAGCGCTGACGCTCACTTCTCGATGGGGACCCGAACGGTGTTGCCGTACTCGGTCCACGACCCGTCGTAATTGCGGACGTTCTCGAAGCCGAGAAGATGTGTGAGCACGAACCACGTGTGACTGGAGCGCTCCCCGATCCGGCAATAGGCGATGACCTCGTCGCCGGAGGCGATGCCTTGCTCCTCGATGTAGATGGCCGCTAGTTCGTCGCGGGACCGGAATGTGCCGTCATCATGGGCTGCCCGCTTCCACGGCACGTTGCGAGCTCCCGGAATGTGACCGCCCCGTAAGGCCCCCTCGTTCGGGTAGTCGGGCATGTGGAGCCGCTCACCGCGGTACTCCTCGGGCGACCGCACATCCACGAGAGGTTTGCCCGCCTCGGTGTGGGCGAGGGTGTCCCCGAGGAATGCTCTGACGGTCGAATCGTCGCGGACCGGGACCGGATACTCGGCCGGTGCACGGTCGACGACCTCGGTTGTCATCGGACGGCCCTCGGCCACCCACTTCTGGCGGCCGCCGTCCAGGAGCTTCAAGTCGGCGTGTCCGAACAGCGTGAACACCCACAAGGCGTATGCCGCCCACCAGTTGAAGTTGTCGCCGTAGAAGACGATGGTGTCGTCGGGGGATATCCCTCGACGGGACATCAACTCCGCGAAGGCCTCCGGATTCAAGTAATCGCGAACCACCTGATCGTTGAGGTCCATGTGCCAGTCGATCTTGACCGCACCCGGGATGTGTCCGGTGTCGTACAGCAGGACATCCTCGTCGGATTCGATCACGACGACCTCGTCGAGGTGCTCGGCGAGCCATTCGGTTGTCACCAAACGGTCGGGGTGGGCGTAGCCCGCATACTTCGGATCTGTCACCGGATCTCCTGTTCTCTCACTCTGATCGTATACACCGCCGAACCGTCACACATTCCGCCGGTCTACGATCGTCGGCATGGCACTCCCCCCGAGACTGAATCAGATCGTCGAGGTCCTCGCCTCCTCTCCGAAGGAGTTCCGGACCGAGGTGCTGCTCGACTACTCGAAGCGCATTCCCCCACTTCCCGATCACATCTCCGCCGATGATCTGGAACAGGTCCACGAGTGCCAGACCCCGTTCTTCCTCGCCGTCGAAGTCGACGCACAAGGCGCCACCCATCTCTATTTCCAGGCTCCGCCCGAGTCACCGACGGTGAGAGGGTTCGCCGGGATACTCCTCGCCGGGCTCGAAGGTGAGACCCCGGAGACGATCCTCGCCGTGCCGAACGACTTCTTCTACGGGATGGGACTCGAAGAGGTCGTTTCACCGTTGAGGCTGCGCGGTATGGGGGCGATCCTGGCGAGGATCAAGGCTTCCCTCAGGCCTGCGGCCTGAGGGAGCCGCCGTGCGCGGGAGGCGGTGGGCGGTGTGCCAGTCGCCAGTCGCCAGTCTCCAGTCTCTGCGCTGTGGGCGGTGCGCGGAACGCCGTGCGCGGTGAGCGGGAGGCGATGTGCCAGACGACTGCCTATGAGTCCACGCCCACCGATCGATAGGATCGACCCCGATGCCGCAACAGAATCTTCGACTCTCAAAACGGCCCGACCGCGCGCTCGCCGGCCAATTTCGCTACGCGAGTCGACGCATTGCCCCTGACGTCATCGGCCCCAAGACAAACGCGCACCTGTCAAGACGATCGTGCGTGCGACAGGCGCCCAGTAGGGCGCAACCGAAGCTCTACTGTCCATCAGAACGACCGTACCGATATGAGCAATGACCGCCAGCCGGCAACCCACTGGAAGACCCATCTTCTAGTTGGGATTCGTCGTCATGCCGACGTCGCCACTTGGGCTCACGATCGCATCTTCGAGTGGAACCAGGAGATGGCGAACGCCAAAGAGAGCGATGAGCGCCCCGACCCGGTTGAACTCGACGTTTGCCTGTTAGCGCTCGCGAGCTCATACCGCCAGATTCTCCGACGCCTCAAGAAACTCGAGGGGCGGAAGGCGCTCCCAGGATCGCTTCAGGAAGCGGCAACCGCATACAAGAGGGCTTCTGACGAGTTCGACATCGATCGGTTCCGATCACTCATCGAATATGAGATGGAGCACGTAATCGGCAGCACGGAGGCACACTACGGCGCTGAGCTTAGACCGGCCGCTCTCGGAACCCGCGTCCTCTCAGTCGGCACACGCCTGGTCGATGGTATTCATGCCAGCCTGCATGGAGTCACGTTCGACCTGTCCACGATGCAGGCACCGTGCGAACGGCTACGACGTGACGCTGTCACCACAATCTGGGAGTGAATGGTGTCGCCGCGAGAGCACTCCGTCGCGATGCCGACCGACTCAACCCTCTTCCCGGCATCATCCGGAAGGGCGTTCAATCGGGCCCGAGGTCGGCCTGCGTAGACGCAATCCGGGCGGACCGGCGTCTGTTCTGGCCGGCGTGAATCACATCCGGTCATGATCCGAGGGAATTGCTCCACGCGGCCGGAAGTCCGGCCGCAACAACACAGCCCGGCCGGACCGGCGTCTGTTCCGGCCGGCGTGAACCACCTCACGTCATCATCCGAGGGAACAACACCCCGGGCCGGAAGTCGGGCCGCAACTACCTGGCTGCCATGCGGATGCCGCCGTCCATTCGGATGGTTTCGCCGTTCATGTAGTCGTGGGTGATGAGGAGGTGGGCGAGGTCGGCGAAATCTTCGGGCCGGCCGAGTCGCTTCGGGAACAGCACCTGTTCGGCCAGGGAGATCCGCGCGGGTTCGGGGAGACCGGCTAGGAGCGGTGTGTCGATGATCCCCGGGGCGATCGTGTTGACCCTGACACCCACCGACGACAGGTCCCGCGCCACGGGCAGGGTCATGCCGACGATCCCTCCTTTTGACGCCGAGTAGGCGGCCTGCCCGATCTGACCATCGAAAGCGGCCACCGAGGCCGTATTCACGATGGCGCCCCGGGCGCCGTGTTCGTCGTAGGGATCGGTCTTGGCCATCGCCGAGGCAGCGAGCCTGATGCAGTTGAACGTCCCGACGAGGTTGACGGCGAGGACATTCTCGAAGTCGGCGAGCACGTGAGGCTCTCCGTCGCGGCCGATGGTGCGGGCCGCCGCCCCGATGCCGGCACAGTTCACGAGCACCCGGAGTGGTCCCATCTCGGCGGCGGCCGCCACCGCTGCAGTGACCTCGGTCTCGGAGGTGACGTCGGCCTGGAAGAATGCTCCTTCCAGCTCATCGGCCAGGCCCTCCCCACCCGAAGAGCGATCGACGATGAGCACGCTTGCGCCCCCGGCCGCGAGTTTGCGCGCCGTGGCGGCGCCGAGACCGGACGCCCCTCCCGTCACGATTGCCGAAACTCCCGTCAGGTCCATCTGCTGCTCCTCCATCAACGCGAAACCCGACGGTACCGTGCGCAGCGATGATTGGAGTCTTCGATTCGGGTGTCGGCGGGATGTCGGTGGTGGCCGAGATTCGTGCGATCTCTTCAGTCGACATCATGTACGTATCCGACAGCGGACGCGCTCCGTACGGACGCCGTCCCCTCGCTGAGGTGCGCACGTTCGCCACGCAGATCACCGATCATCTCCTGGCGATGGGAGCCACCATGGTGGTCGTCGCATGCAACGCCGCCTCGGCGGCGGCACTTCACCACCTCCGCTCGATCAGACCGGCGGTGCCCTTCGTGGGGATGGAGCCGGCGGTGAAACCGGCGGCGGCGCTCACGACGTCGGGAACGATCGGTGTCCTCACGACTGCCGCCACGTTCCAAGGCGAGTTGTTTGCGTCTGTGATCGACCGGTTCGGATCCGACGTCGACGTTCTGACCCAGGTTTGCGACGGTTGGGTGGAGTTGGTGGAAGCAGGGGTGGTGGACGGTCCGGAGTGCGTGGAGGCCGTCGGGAGACACGTCGAGCCGCTCGTGGCCGGCGGCGCCGACACCCTCGTGTTGGGATGCACCCACTACCCCTTTCTGGCACCGGTGATCAGACGTATTGCCGGACCCGGTATCCGCCTCATCGATCCCGGCCCGGCCGTCGCGCGCCAGACCGTCAAGGTCGCAGAGTCGATCGGGTGCGCCACCGGTGAGCGCACCTTGAGGTTTCACACGTCGGGGACGCCGCACTCGGTGGCATCGAGCGTTGCATCCCTCACCGGATTGGACATCGTTCCGATCGCCGTAACCTTTGGGCCGTGACCGACCATCTGGACCCGTGGGACCGTGCTCTTCTCGAGGCGCTGGAACGCCCCGAGGAGGACCTGAGCACGCTTGCCGAGATCGCCGAGTCGAGCGGTCTGTCGCCGGCGCTGCTCGAAGCGCTCGCCCGGGAACGGTTCCTGGTGCCGACCATCGCCGAGCCCGAGCCGTTGTATCCGCGGGAAGTCGTCGAGGTCCTGGAAGCCGGCCTGGCGTTGATGGGAGCGGGGCTCCCCCTCGGCGAGTTACTCGACCTGGCCCGTGCCATGGACGAGGCGATGCGACCGGTCGCGGATCGGGCTGTCGAAGTATTCGCGACGTTCGTTCGCGATTCGGTGGAGGCCAACGCCGGTTCGACCGAGGACGCGGTGGACCGGCTCGTCGAAGCTTTCAAGACCATGCTCCCGGCAACCGGTCGCCTGGTGGATCACCACTTCCGGGAACTGCTCATCGCCCGAGCCCGCCAGAGGCTCACCGAGTGAGCAGGATCGTTACCGTCGGGATCGACCCGCCACCCTCGATCCTCGACCACCGCCCACCGCTCGTGTGGATGTCGACCGACCGGACCCTCTTCGGGTTCGGCGAGGCAGTGCGGATCGACGCCGGCACCGGCCCCGATCGCTTCTCGCGAGCCGCCGAACGATTCGGTGCGTGGCTGGAGGGATCCGACGTCGACGACGAAGTATCGGTGCCCGGCTCAGGACCGGTGGCGTTCTGCTCGTTCACGTTCGACGCCCGGTCTCAAGGCTCGGTGCTCATCGTCCCCCAGATCGTCGTAGGGCGAAATCTCGATCGATGGTTCGTCACCACGGTCGACGGCGCCGACGCCACGCCCGTGTTCCATCCATCGGGAACGGGTGACATGCCGGTCGACCGACCCCGCTATGCCGGGGCTTCGATCCCCGACCTCGAGTGGCTGGAGGCGGTTGCAGCGGCCGTGTCTGCGATCGATGCCGGCTCGGCGGACAAGGTGGTGCTGGCCCGGGATTACGCGGTCTGGTCGAAGGAACGATTCGATCCGCGAAGGATTCTCGAGGTTCTCTCGGGACGGTTTCCGGACTGTTTCGTGTTTTCCGTGCAGGGCCTCATGGGGGCATCCCCGGAGCTGCTCGTGCGGGTGATGGACCGCAACGTCGAGTCCGTTGCGCTGGCGGGTTCGGCGCGCCGCTCCCCCGACACAGCCGAGGACGAGAGAATCGGGAAGGAGCTTCTCGCGTCGGACAAGGATCGTCGCGAGCACGACTGGGCCGCCGCTTCGGTGGGAAGGGTGCTCGGCGAGGTGTGCGAGCGGCTGTTCCGTGACCCCGAACCGACACTCCTCGAACTGGCGAATCTCCGTCACCTGGCGACCAGATTCCGCGGTCGGCTCTCTGGCCATCATTCCGCGCTGGAACTCGCAGGGCGCCTCCACCCCACGGGCGCGGTCGGCGGCAATCCCACGAACGCAGCGCTGGCGCTGATCGGTTCTCTGGAACGCATGGACCGCGGTCGTTACGCCGCTCCCATCGGATGGATAGACCGGCATGGCGACGGTGAGTTCGCGATAGCTCTCAGATGTGCCGAGATCTCCGGAGCCCGCGCGAGGTTGTTTGCGGGTGCCGGAATCGTCGCCGGGTCGCTTCCGGAGGAGGAACTGGAAGAGACGAGACTCAAATTGCAGGCGATGCTCGGAGCGCTCTCGTAGTTCTTCGCAGCTCTCGGGCGGCGGTCAGGATCTCAACGCTCGATCCACCGCCGCCCGCAGGGCACTCGCCGCCTCCGGACCGCCCTCCCGGTCGACGACAGTTTCAATCAGGTGGATTCCGCCGCTATCGGCGGCGCCTCGAACGTGGACGCCGAGGTCGTCGCTCGGATCCGCCAGAACGTGGGTCACGTTGTGGAACGCGGCGTAACGTTCGAATGACCGGCCGTGGGGAGTTCCGAAGAGCCGCTCGAAATGGGCGGGGAAGCGGGCTGGTGGCAGGTGGGAGAAGATGCCGCCGCCGTTGTCGTTGAGAACCACGAACGCCGCGTTGTGGTCGGTGTCCACGAGGAACCCGTTCATGTCATGCAGCATCGAGAGGTCCCCGGCGAAAGCCGTCGCCATTCCCCGGGAGGTGGCCACGCCCAGGGCCGTGGACACGAACCCGTCGATCCCCGAAGCCCCGCGGTTGGCGATCACCTCGGTGTCGCCCGCGGGCATCACTGCATCGAGCAGCCGGACAGGCATCGAGGACGCCACCACGAGCGGACCCACGCTCACTCGGGCGAGATCTCGCGCGATCCGGAAGGGACTTGCGCTCGAATCGAGAGCCTCGTCCAGAGCGTGGCGTGCCAGTTGTTCGGCCTCGAGCCAGGATCTTCGCCATGGGCCTACGCGAGTGGACGCGAAGCCGACCACCGGCGGCCCGGAAAGCAGGGTCTCGGCCTGTCGTGTCGGGTCCGACCACCGCCCTGCGTCATACACGACACGGTGAACACCGGCGATCATCCGCTCCACCGGCCGGCTCAAACCGGGCCGGCCCAACATGAGAACGACGTCCGGACGGTGCGCTTGCGCGAACACCTCGGCGGACGAGAGGAAGTGAGCCGTCGATATGGTCTGGGGCGGCCTGAATCCGGCGGTCGGTTCAACGATCAGCGGCCACCCCAACAACCCTGCGAGTTGATCGGCACCGGGCACCAACCCTCGCGAGCTCCCGACGATCACCAGGCCTCGTTCCGTGTCGACGATGTCTGCGGACAGTTCCACCGGAGCCGGGGCAACCGGAGTTTGAGCCGTCCACGGCGCCCCGTTCGCCCTTCCCTCGATCGACGACGAGAACTCGTCCCCGCGAGTGCGCCCATCGTCGGTGAGCGGGACGAGCGGCTCGTCGAAGCCGATGTTGACCTGTGCAGGGCCTGAGTTCACGGCCGCCGCCCGGCTCATGGTCGACCGCAGAGTCGACACGCCCTCGGGGGTGTCGGGGAGATGGCTGATGTCAATCGACCAGGTTGCATGCCCTCCGAATGCTCCGACCTGATCGATCGTCTGATTCGCACCGACACCCCTGAGCTCGACCGGCCGGTCGGCGGTGAGCACGATCAGTGGGGTGAGCGACATCTCCGCTTCGATCACGGCCGGGTAGAGGTTCGCCACCGCCGTTCCGGACGTGACGATGACAGCCGCCCGTGTTCCCGCCTTGGACATCCCCAAGGCCCGGAATCCTGCGGACCGCTCGTCGAGCGCCACCGAGATCTGGGCACCCGGATGGTCGAATGCGGCCATCGCCAGGGCGGCGGACCGCGAACCAGGTGAGATGACGAAGTGGGCGATACCCCCCCGGACGAGCTCGTCGATGACCACCCGGCCGACGGCTGTAGACCTGTTCGGTTGGCTCACGTCAACAGCTCCGCAGCCTGGCGCAGCCGTCGCATCAGCGCTCCTGCCACCCTACGTTCCGGTCGCCATCGCTCCAGGAGGTCGGGATGGGGCTGCACCCGGCGAACGGATGCGGCGCCGCGGACGGGAACGACGGGATCCAGGACCACGTCGCCTGCCAGAAGTGGGCCGGTACCGAGGCCGCAAGCATGCTCGAGGCGAGGGAGGGCTGCGGCGGCGGCGAGACCCGAGGCCAAGCCGATCGAGGTGTCGATGGCGGATGACACCACAACAGGGACGCCGGCCCGTTCGGCGAACGACACCAACGGTCGGATACCCCCCATCGGTTGGACCTTGAGCACGGCGATGTCAACAGCACCTCGCTCCACCGCCTCCATCGGGTCGGCGGCCAAGCGGATCACCTCGTCCCCGGCTAGCGGGACCGATATCCGCCGACGCAGCTCGAGCAGTTCCTCGATGGTCGCTACCGGCTGCTCGACGTATTCCAGGTCGAACTCGGCGAGATCACCCACCCGCGCCTCGGCCTCATCCACGGTCCATGTCCCATTGACGTCGAGCCGGATCGCCCCGGTCGGTCCGAGGGCGTCTCGGACGGCCTCGACCCTGCTCACATCCTGGGCAAAGTCCTGGCCCGGTTCCCCGACCTTGACCTTGGCGGTAGAACAGCCGGAGTCCCGCGTGAGCCGCGCCGCCTCGTCGGCTGCCACCGCCGGGATCGTTGTGTTCAACTCGATCGTGGTCCGGCGGGCCTGCGGCCAGGGCCGGCACGCCGACTCCAGCGCCGCCGCCAGCCATTTCACCGTCGTTTCCGGTGGGTACTCGGGGAACGGAGAGAACTCGCCCCACCCTTCGCTTCCCTCTACGAGGACGGCGTCTCTCCACGAAACCCGCCGGAACGGAACCCGGAGCGGAATTCTCACCGGATGGAGCTCAACATCGCTCAACACGGTCAATCCTGTCGGGTTCGGATGTAGGCCACCACTCGTTCGATCTGCGCCTCGGACAGCGCCGACCCGAACGACGGCATCCTGCCGTTTCCACGCTTGATGGTGGTGACGAGATAGTCGTCCGGACGGTCTTTCGAAGGCGCCCCTGCGCCCAGGGCCGGTCCTACCCCACCCTCAAGGTCCGAGCCGTGGCACCGCGCGCAGGAGGCGGCAAAGATCTCGGAGCCGGTCGCATCCTCGGGAAGGCCAGGGCCGCACCCGGTGGTGAGTAACAGAGCGATCGCAAGGATCAGTTTCAGTCCGCACCCCTCTCGACTTCGGGCCTACCCGTCAACTGGTCCACAATCGATCTGACGTCCTGGGCCTGGTGCCTCGACGTGACGAGCACGGCGTCGCCGGTGTCGACCACCACCACATCATCGAGCCCCACTACTGCGACCAGCCGCCCACCGGACCGCACGTAGGACTGCCGGACTCCTGAGAGTGCCACGTCGCCCACCACGACGTTGCCGTTCTCGTCTTGGTCTCCGATCTCCCACAACGTCGACCACGAGCCGACGTCGCTCCATCCCACGTCTATCGGCACCACGACGGCACGATCCGTGTGCTCCATGACCGCGTGATCGAATGAAATTGAAGGCGCCTTCTCAAATGATTCGGACAGCAAGAACCGGCCGGCCCGTTCCGATTTGGCCATGCAGGCCGCCACGGACGCAGCGACGTCCGGAGCGAACCGTTCGATCTCTGCTCGCACTTCACCGGCGCGAAAGACGAACATCCCGCTGTTCCACAGGAAACGCCCCGACGCCACGTAGCGGGCGGCAGTTTCGGCGTCCGGTTTCTCCACGAATCGAACGACCGGGCGGACCTCGCCCCCCGGCCCGGCTTCGATGTAGCCATATCCCGTCTCCGGCGCGGTTGGAACGATTCCGAATGTGACGAGGCGGCCTTGTCCGGCGGCGTCGGCCGCGATACGAACCGCATCCCGGAACCCGTCGACGTCCGCGATGACGTGGTCGGCCGGGAGCACCACCATCACGGCTTCGGGATCGAGAACCAGTGCCGCCGCCATCACGGCCGGCGCGGTGTTTCTACCCACCGGCTCGGCCACGACGTGGGCCGGTTCGATACCGACCTCCGCCAGCTGACCGACGATGCGATCGAGGTGCCGCACCCCACAGACGACGACCGGAGCGCCGACCTCGCCCGATTCTCGCAGCCTCATAGCTGTCGCCTGGATCATCGATTCGGCGCCAACCAGGGACTGGAGTTGCTTGGGGACCTCGGTTCTCGACATTGGCCACAACCGCGAACCCACGCCTCCCGACAGCAAAACAGGAACGATCTTCACCGGCACCAGGCTAACTCCGGGGCCGCTTCCTTCAGCTGACGCGGTACGCGTCGCCGAGCGCGAGATAGGTATCCACGCCACTCCTCTGGCGTTCGATCTCCTCGGGTCGAAGCTCTCGGATCGGTTTGGCGGGCGTGCCCATGGCGAGAGTCCAGGCCGGAATCTCCCGTCCCTCGGGAAGTACAGATCCGGCGGCGAGCCAGGAACCCACGCCCATCGTCGAACCATTGAGCGCTTTCGCTCCGATCCCGACCAGACAATGATCACCGATCGTGGCGCCGTGCACGACTGCGGCGTGGCCCACGGTCACCCGGCTCCCGATGATGGCCGGGATACCCTCGTCACAGTGCAGGACCGAGTTGTCCTGGATGTTGGTCTCTTCGCCGATCTCGATCCGGTCGAACTCCGCACGAGCCACGACTCCGAACATGATGACGGCCCGCCTCCGCACGAGAATCCGGCCTCTGAGAACGGCGGTCGGCGCCACGAAGGCCTCCGGATCGATGTCTGGTGTTTCGATCACGGCCACTCGTCGTACAGGTCTTCGCCGGCGAAGGAGACGTGCCCGCAAACCGAGCAGACCCGCCGGGTGATGCCGGAGACGGTCTTCGCCTCCTGGTAGTCGTGGTCGTGGGGCGCTTCGCTCTTGTTCCGTCCGAACAGGCCGCGCTTCTTGCCCTCCATCCGAGGCGGCCGGACTCGCGCCGGTGGTGGCGGATCGGCGGGGGCCACCACAGGAACCTCGGTCTGCACTGTCTCGAACGCATGCGATGCGGCAGGGACGGCCTCTTCGAATTCGCGTTCCTCGGACGTGTATTCGGCTGGAGCGCCATCGAGCTGGTCGGTCGGCTCGTCGGCCTGGTCGATGGCGGATGATATGTCGTCGATGGCAGTCGCCAAGTCATCAACTGGCTCACCAACCTCCTCAACCGCAGCCTGCAAGTCATCAACCGGCTCACCAACTTCCTCGACCGCAGTCCGCAAGTCATCGATGGCGGCGGACTCCTCGAGATTCTCAAACGGCTCCGGTGCCTCTTCGACCGGCTCGACATCAACCGACTCGACATGCAGCGACTCGGCCTCCACAGGCTCGACATCAACCGACTCGACATCAACCGGCTCGACATCAACCGACTCGACATGC
>JAOUGY010000407.1 GCA_029865445.1 Acidimicrobiia bacterium
GGTTTCTTCCGGATCGAGCGCGAGGTCGGCACCGGTGGGGATCTCATCGGAATCGGGGAAGCGCAACGCGATGCCGTCATCGGACCAGATGACGTCGACTTCGAAACCTGATCGCTCGGCCAGCTTGTGGCGGAGTGCCATCGCCCAGGGTGCGTGGACGCGGGCGCCCAACGGCGACAGGATCACGATGCGCCAGTCGCCGATCTCGTCCCGGAACCGCTCGACGACGATCGTCTTGTCGGTGGGGGCAGCCCCGGTCGCCTCGGTCTGGTCCTGGATGTAGCGCACCAGATTTGATGCTGCGAGCGCGTCGAGGTGATGGTTGTCCCGGAGGTGGGTCTGGGCGTCTTCGACGGTCATCGACGTGATCTTTCGCACGAACCGGCCCACTTCACGCCCTGTTTCGAGGGTACGCCCCAGCGCGTCCCCGTGCCAGAACGGCATCTTCGCTCCGGGTTCGCCAGGTGCCGGGATCACCGTCACCCGGTCGGCGGCGATTTCGGTGATACGCCAGCTCGACGAACCGAGAACGAACACATCGCCTTCTCTCGACTCGTACACCATCTCCTCGTCGAGTTCCCCTACCCGAGCGCCCTCGGGGAGCTGTACCCGAAAGAGCCCGCGGTCGGGGATGGTCCCGGCATTGGCGACGGCGAGCTGCCGGGCACCGGGACGGGCGCTGACGACCCCTGACGATCGGTCCCAGTTGACGCGAGGTCGGAGTTCGGAGAAGAGGTCCGATGGATACCGCCCCGCCAGCATGTCGAGCGTTGCGTCGAACACCGATCGGGAGAGCTCCGAATATGGCGCAGCACCTCGCGCCAGGTCATACAGCTCGTCTGCGTGGCGGTCTTCGATGACCACGGCAGCTACGAGCTGCTGGCTCAACACGTCGATGGGGTTCCGTGGAATCCTCGTCTCCTCCACCTGCCGGCGGGTCATGAGATTCCCGACGACGCTTGCCACCAGCAGGTCACCTCGGTGTTTCGGGAAGAGCTTCGCAACCGACACACCACCGACGTGGTGTCCGGCCCGTCCGACTCGTTGTAGCCCCGAAGCCACCGAGACGGGCGCTTCGACCTGCACGACGAGGTCGACGGCGCCCATGTCGATACCGAGTTCCAGCGACGAGGTGGCGACGACCGCTTTCAGTTCGCCTCGCTTCAGAGCTTCCTCGATCTGGATCCGCTGGTCTCGGGACACCGAACCGTGGTGAGCGCGAGCGATCTCGGAGCCGGCAAGGGCATTCAGGTCCGAGCACAACCGTTCGGCCAGCCTCCGACTGTTGGCGAACACGATGGTGGAGGTGTGAGACTCGATCAGTTCGAGGATTCGGGGGTGGATCGATGGCCATATCGATCGAGACCTGGGTGGGGCGTCGGGGCCGTCGAGAAACGATTCGAGAGGATCCGGCGCCGACGGCTCGGCCATGTCTTCGACAGGCACCACGAGCTCGAGCTCGATGTCGCGTTCGCCGCCCGCATCGACCACGGTGACATCGCGGGGCACCGGCGACCCGTCGGGGTCGAGACGGTTGCCGCCAAGAAAGCGGGCGATCGTCTCCAAGGGACGCTGGGTGGCCGACAGCCCGATCCGTTGTGGAGCCACATCCGTCAACTCCTCGAGGCGTTCCAGGCTCAGTGCCAGGTGGGCACCCCGTTTCGAGCCCGCCACGGCGTGTACCTCGTCGATGATGACCCAGCGCACCGAGCGCAGCGTCTCGCGGGCTTGCGACGTAAGGATCAGGAACAGCGACTCTGGAGTCGTGATGAGAACATCGGGCGGATGTCGCTGCATCCGGCGTCTGTCCTTGGCCGGCGTGTCACCGGTTCGGAGGAACGTCTGGATTTCCGGTATGGGCTCGAGGCCCAGACGTTCGGCAGCGTGTCGGATACCGAGAAGAGGGGCTCGGAGGTTGCGCTCGATGTCGTAGGCCAGCGCCTTGAGTGGGGATACGTACAGAACCCGGCAGCGTTCTGTTTGCGACGGCACCGGTTCGGAGGCCAGTCTGTCGATGGTCCAGAGGAATGCGGCGAGGGTCTTGCCGGAACCGGTGGGGGCGTGGATCAGGGTGTTGCGACCACGCGTGATGGCCGCCCAACCTTCCGTTTGAGCTCGTGTTGGCCCGGGAAAGCTGGAGTTGAACCACGCCCTGGTGGCGGCGGAGAACGTCGAGAGAGGGTCGGCCACGTCCGCCACTGTAGGAGCGGGGTGTGACCAAAAAGCGGGTGAGGGAGTGTCAGACCGCCAGAGCGGTGATCGCGCCGGAGTTCACTTCGACGGTGCCGGTCTCCACGAGATCCGCAAAGGCGAGAGCGAGATCGGGGTCGAACTGGGTTCCGGCGTGGGCACGGAGTTCGTCGAGGGCGTAGTCGACCGGCAATGCGGGCTGATACGAGCGGTGGCTGGTGATGGCGTCGAAGGCGTCCGCCACGAGCACGATGCGGGCCAGGATCGGGATCTCGTTCTTGCGGAGCCCGAAGGGGTAGCCATTGCCGTCCCAGCGTTCGTGATGATGGAGGATGGCTTCGGCGATCGAACGGTCGTAGGCGTCGATGGTCATCGCGAACCCGAATTCGGGATGGCGTCGCATGCGACGGATCTCGTCGGCGACCAGCGGGCCCGGCTTGGCGAGGATCTCCGGGTCGACGTGGATCTTGCCTACGTCGTGGAGGACACCCACCGTGGACAGGCGGTCCAGGTTCTCCTGGTCCAGGCCGATCGCTCGGCCGATGTGGGTGGCGAATGTGCTCACGCGGTACACGTGGCCATACAGATCCTCGACGACATCCGTCATCGCTTCGATCAGAGACTCCATGTCCGCCCTTCCTTCATCCTTTGCACTCGAATGGACAGTCGAGCCTCGATGCCATTCGTTACAGGATTTCCACAGGATGTCGTGGATAGCCCTTCGCGTCCATGGGCCGTGAGGACCAAAGAGCGGAGCCCTCGCTTCGCTCGGGCGCGATGCGCGATGCGCGATGCGCCGGAGTTGTCCCCCACGAAGTGGGGGAAGGTCCCTGCCATCGACCGAAGGGAGATGGGAGGTAGGGGGAATGCTCAACGCGGAACCACCGTCTGCGATGAACAACCGAAACCCACCGGTACTCGAAGACTCGCAACGGCGCTCTCCCACGGGACCTGGCACACAAGACACCCGATTCCCGCGTTGAGAAGCCCCCTACCTCCCGGCCGGCAGGCACCTTCCCCCCTTTCCGGGGGACAACCACCGCGCCGGGGGTCAGATCCAGTCGGCGGATCGGGCGGCGGTGATGAGATCGGAGGCTTTGGCGGGGGAGACCGG
>JAOUGY010000408.1 GCA_029865445.1 Acidimicrobiia bacterium
CACCCCGTCGATATCGAATACGTTCGCTTCCCGGAACTCGACACCGTGATGACTCACCGGCGCCATCCCCAACGCGAAGTCGACGGCCGTCACGTCCCAACCTGCGCCGGCCAGCGCGGCAGCGTCGTGCCCGTGTCCCGATCCGGGAACGAGCGCCGTACCCACCCTTCCCGTCCCGAGTGTCGGATCGAGCTCCAAACGCCGAGTCAGTTCAGGATGGGCACGGCGCATGTCCCACGGCGTGTTTCCCGCCGCGTAACGCAACGACCAGTCCGTTGACGAAGGCATGGCGCCAGCGTATCGGGCCGACATGGACTTGGCATCCGGCCCTTCTGCCAAGATGTCCGTATGCATGGAAGGAGCGGAGTGATCGAACGGATCGGAATCGTCGGCGGAGGACAGATGGGAGCCGGCATCGCCGAAGTGGCCGCCAAGGCGGGGACCCACGTACTCGTGCGCGAAATCAACGCCGAGTTGGTCGAGATGTCGCTCACGCGGATCACGGCGTCGCTCGACAAGGCCGTCGATCGCGGGAAACTGGAATCGGCCGACCGTGAGGCAGCGCTCGGCCGGCTCGACTACACCACCGACCTCGCCGACATGGCCGACCGCCAACTCGTCATCGAAGCGGTCACCGAGGACGAAGGACTGAAGACGGAGATCTTCCGCGCCCTCGACGAGGCGATCGAGGACCCCGATGCGATTCTGGCCTCGAACACCTCGTCGATCCCCATCACCCGGCTGGCTGCGGTCACCTCCCGACCCGAGCATGTTGTGGGGATGCACTTCTTCAATCCGGTGCCCGTGATGGCCCTCATGGAACTCGTGACGACCGTCCGTTCCGACCCGGCGGTCGAGGCTCGCGCCGAGGCCTACGCCACCGACGTCCTCGGCAAGACGGTGATCCGGGCCAAGGATCGTGGTGGATTCGTGGTCAACATGCTGCTGGTCCCGTATCTGCTGGGCGCGGTTCGTATGTACGAGGCGGGAATCGCCACCGCCGAGGACATCGACACCGGGATGAAACTCGGTGCGAACCACCCGATGGGGCCGCTCACACTCTGTGACTTCATCGGTCTGGACACCATGAAGCTGGTGGCCGACGTGCTCTTCGACGAGTACAAGGAGCCGCTCTACGCGTCTCCCCCGCTCCTGACGAGGATGGTTGAAGCCGGGCTGCTCGGTCGCAAGACGGGTGAGGGGTTCTACACCTACACCTGAGAGCCGACCCTGCACGCACGATGGGCCCGCCGGCTCGTCATTCATCGCTGTCGCACACGCAGTAGCGTCCACGGTATGGACATGTTCGTCAGGCTGATCGTGGCGGTGGCGCTGTCGGGGCTCGTCGGAGTGGAGCGGGAGCTGTCCCATCACGGGGCGGGCCTCCGCACACAGATGACAGTCGGTATCGGAGCGGCGCTGTTCGCAATCGCCGGCGAGTCCTTGGGGGACTCGAGGGTCGCGGCCCAGATCGTCACCGGCGTCGGGTTTCTCGGAGTAGGGGCGATCATCCGGGACGGTATGGGGATAAAGGGACTGACCACGGCGGCGGGATTGTGGGCGGTAGCAGCAATCGGTCTGGCCGCAGGGATCGGGCAGCTGGATCTGGCAGTGATCAGCACGCTGATCTTGGTTGCCGTGCTGTTCCTGATGCGTCCGCTCGAACGGTTTCTTCATCGCTTTGGCAGCCTCGGCGAGGCCTGAGCCCGGGATTCCGGGACCGCCGCCGACCGTTAGCCTCTGTTGATGGGTCCACGACAGCCAGGTCGCGTCGAGTTCGTCGCGATCGTCGCAATGATCATGGCGTCGGGCGCCCTCGGGATCGACCTCATGCTCCCCGCCTTCGGTTCGATCCGATCTGCCTTCAACCTCTCGCCGGACTCCACGGCCCCGGCCGCCATCGTCACGATGTATCTCGTCGGGCTGGCCCTTGGTCAACTCTGGTTCGGTTCGTACTCGGACCGCCACGGCCGGAAGGCCGCCTTGAGAGTGGGCATGATCGGCTACGCCGTGTGTGCCGCCGGTGCAGCGTTCGCCCCGTCGCTCGGACCACTCCTTGCCATCCGTTTGGCGTGGGGCTTCATGGCTTCGGGCCCCCGGGTCGTGGCGGTCGCGATCGTACGCGACCGGTTCGAGGGAGACAGGATGGCCCAGGCGATGTCGTTCGTCATGGCCGTGTTCGTTCTCGTCCCCGTCGTGGCCCCATCCCTCGGTGCCGTGGTGCTCGCGGTCGGTGGCTGGCGCTGGGTTTTCGGATCTGCGGCGATCTTTGCGCTCGTCGTTCTCGCCTGGAGCCATCGGCTGCCCGAGACGCTCCATCCCGACCACCGGCGGGTGTTCTCGCTGCGTGCAATCGCCGACGCGGCCAGGGAGGTTGTGAGGGACCGCGACGCAATGCGAGCGACCGCGGCCATGACACTCATGTTCGGGGCCTTCAGTTCCTACCTCGCAGGTTCAGAGCTGATCGTGTCCGGGAGCTACCGGCGTCCCGAACTCTTCCCATATGTCTTCGGCGGCCTAGCGATCTTCATGGGGGCCGCCAACGTCACGAACGGGTCCATGGTGAGACGAATCGGTTCACGGAGAGTCTCCCGCGTGGGTCTTGGGATCGCATCGACGTGGGCGATCTTGATGGTCGCCTTGCTGTTTTCGTTCGGACAGCCTCCGCTCCTCGGATTCGTCCTGGGGATCGCTCCCCTCCTGGCGGTACATGCGATGGTGTTCCCGACGCTCAATGCGGTCGCAATGGAGCCGATGGGACACATCGCCGGAACAGCATCGGCAGTGATCGGAACCATTTCGACGGCGCTCGGTGCCGTGCTTGGTTCGCTCATCGACCGGTCCTTCGACGGGTCCGTGACCCCGATGGCACTCGGGTTCGCCGGCTACGGGCTTCTAGCTTTCGGACTCGTGCTCGGTGTCGGCAGTCAGAAACGATCGATCGCCTGAGGCGAACCGATCGGCCGGCGAGAGGGACCCACTGTCGGACCGCACTCTCAGGAGGGTCGATCCATCGAGAACGAGGTCCTGGTGAATTGGATCCAGGGCCTCTCGGAGTTGACTCGAGTCATCCCACGTCAGCGTTTGGCCGGTCGAGAATGCGGAGACGATCTGGGCCACGTCACATCCGGCGTCGCACCAGGATGGCTGCACGTACAGTCGGCCGAGCGGCCCCATGGTCAGCTCGCCGGCGTGAGAACCCATCGCCGTTCGTTCGGTCTGTCCCGATGTCCGGTACCGGGTGATTCCATCGGTGGTGGAGACAAAGAGGCTCTGATAGGCGGCGACCATGCCCGAAAC
>JAOUGY010000409.1 GCA_029865445.1 Acidimicrobiia bacterium
CCCGGGTTCGAGACCCTCCTCTCAAGGACCCGCCGTAGCAGGCCGAACCTAGAGTTCGAATGCGTCGAGGAGAAAGGATCGCGAAAATGCGTAACACCCGGATCGGCTGATAGTCCTCCCAAACTCCGTTTCATCGGGTTAGCTTTGTCTTGATGGCCGAGACGAGGGGACCCAACCAACGACGACTCGACCTATTGGGGGCAGCGGGTGCCCTCATCGGTGTCGGGGCGATCGCGTTCGCTGCTGCTGCTGTTTCACCGGTGGCACCTTCGTTGTGGTGGATCTCGGCCGGATTGACGGTGCTCGCCGTCGCATCGTCTGTGTGGATGATGCGTCAACCGACGCGCGTGATCTGGGACCCGTCGACCCCCGTGATGATGGCGTCGGGTGTCATCGCAGGCCCCATCGCCCCCCTCGTGGTGGTGATCCAGGCCTGGTTGATCGCGCTTGCAGGAGCCAGGCGCCAGGGACTCCGCCTGGCCCTCACCAACGCCGGGCTCCTCTCAGTTCGCTGGATCATCGTCGGCTTCGGCTTCCGCCTCATCCCCGAACCCGACCGGGGCGTGGCCGAACTCGCAACCGTCGCTGCCGGCGTCGTTCTGCTCACGGCGTTGGGTATCGCCGCCAACTCACCCCTCACCGCCGCCGGCATTCGGTTCCTGTACGGCTCCTGGCCGTCGTGGGACGACATGTGGAGGAATCACGCCATCGAGATCGGTTCTGCGCTCGTCCTCGCCCCGGTGGCCTGGTTGGCGCCGACGGTGGCATGGATCAGCTTGCCCGGCATCGTGGCTGCGGCGTTGTTCGCCGTGTACGTGGCCGGCCGCTATCGGGAGCACGTGGTTGCCACCATGCTCGAGTTGCAGGCGCGAATCGTCTCGTTCGAACTGCATGGACCGAACGTGGGCCATACCGAGAGGGTTGTTGCGGCCGTCCGCAGGCATGCCGACCACCTGTCTCCATCCGAGAGCGAATTCGCCGAGCTCGCCGCCTGGTTCCATTCGCTGGCGTTCGGCGGCTCTCCCAATCGATGCCACGGTGTCCCCCACACCGACGAACTCCACCTGATAGCCGGTGCGTTGCCACGAGTGAAGGGGCACCGCATCCTGTCGATCATGGGCGGGACGGGCTTCGTCACGGCTTCGTCTTCGCCGATGGCCGAACTGCTCGCCGCGGCGTGCGCCTGGGATTCCCGCAAGCTACCCGCCAGCCCCGTGACAGACCCGGACGACCTCATCTACACGTTCGGCGTCGGTCACGACCTCGCCGAGAAACTGACCCGCGACGACTTCTACTGAGCCGGGCATCGCCTCAGGCCAACTCCGTCCGGCCCCGGAAGAGATCGAGGGCTTCGGGGTTCGCCAGCGCCTCCGTGTTCTTGACGGGGTCGCCGTTCACCGCCGCCATCACCGCCAACTCGGTGATCTTTCCGCTTCGTGTCCGCGGGATGTCGGCGACGGTGGTGATGATCTCCGGCACGTGTCTCGGTGATTCCTCGGTCCGTAGGCGACGCCTGATCTCTGCCTCCAGCTCGGAGGTGAATTCGAAACCCTCGGCCATCCGGAGGAAGAGCACGACCCTCGTGTCGGCATCCACACGTTGCGCCACCGCAACTGCTTCGGCCACCTCCGGAAACTGCTCGACGATCCGGTAGATCTCGGCGGTGCCGATCCGCACGCCACCAGAGTTGAGGGTGGCATCGGAGCGTCCGAGGATCACCATGCCCCCACGTTCGGTCCACAGCGCGTAGTCGCCGTGGGTCCACACATCCGGGTAGCGATCGAAGTAGGCCTGCCGGTAGCGCTCGTCGCCGTCCTCGCCCCAGAAGGTGAGCGGCATCGAAGGGAACGGCTTCGTGCACACGAGTTCTCCCTGGGACCCGGTCACAGCGTTCCCGTCGTCGTCGAAGACCTCGACGGCCATCCCGAGCCCGGGACCCTGAATCTCACCGGCAAACACCGGTCGTGTGGGGTCGCCGGCAACGAAACAGCCGCACAGGTCGGTTCCACCGGACACCGAAGCGAGATGGACGTCGGTCTTGATTCCCTCGTACACGAATCGGAACCCATCCGGTGACAGCGGCGAACCCGTGGAGGCGATCACTCGCAAGGCCTCGAGATCGTGAGAGTCCATCGGCCGGAGGCCGGACTTCGCCACGGCGTCGATGAACTTCGCCGACACGCCCATGAGAGTCATCCTCACGTCGTCGGCGAGATCGAACAACGCGGCCGGACCGGGATGGAAAGGGTTGCCGTCGAAGAGGACGATGCCGGCGCCGCTGGCGAGGATCGATGCGAGCCAGTTCCACATCATCCAACCGCAGGTGGTGAAGTAGAACACCCGGTCGCCTGCCCGGACATCCACATGGTGCTGCTGTTCCTGGAGGTGTTTGAGGAGCACACCGCCCGCTCGGTGGACCATGCATTTCGGTTTGCCGGTGGTCCCGGAGGAATAGAGGATGTAGATGGGATGGTCGAACGGAAGGCGCTCGTAGCTGGGACGGGCACCGGCGTGCTCGGACACCAGATCCCGATAGAGCACCCCGCGCTCGACGTCGGGGCGCTCCTCGATCACACCGACCACCACGACGAGCTCCACCGTGGGCAACTGCTCGAGGATCTCGGAGAGCTGACCCCGCCGGTCGAACTCCTTGCCGCCGTAGTGGTACCCATCGGCAGCGATCAGGACCTTGGGTTCGACCTGCCCGAACCTGTCGATGACACCGGCCGTGCCGAAGTCGGCGGACGTGGATGTGAATACCGCCCCGATCGAGGCGGCGGCGAGCATCGCCACGATGGTCTCGGGGACGTGGGGCATCCAGGCGGCCACCCGATCGCCGGCTTCGACGCCGGCCGCCCGGAAGGCGGCCGCGAGTGCGGCGGTCTCCGCTCGCAGTTCGGACCGGCTCATCGATCGGGTGAAGCCGTCCTCTCTCCGGTAGATGATGGCTGCCTCGTCGTCGGGTCTGCTTCGCCCCTCGATGAGATTCTCTGCGAAGTTGAGCGACCCGTTCGGAAAGAATCTCGCCTCGCGCATCGACCCCCCCGGAGCGAAGGCCTGGTCACCCTTGGTACCGATCACGCCGGACTCGTCCCACACGAGGGACCAGAACGCAGCCGGGTCGTCGATCGACCACCGATGGAGCGCGATCGTATCGGGAATCTCGACGCCGGCCAGCCTCTCGGCGGCGAGACGGAAGTGTTCGATGTTGGAGGCGCCGATTCTGTCGGCACTGGGAGTCCACAGCGGTTCGAGGGCCATGGGAGAAAGGTAATCAGTCCATGCGGGCGCCGCG
>JAOUGY010000092.1 GCA_029865445.1 Acidimicrobiia bacterium
GGGGGTCGTCCTGCTTCTCTTGTTGTCGCCACTCCTGTCGCTGGCGGTCCTAACCTTCCTGCCCCTCGTCATCATCGGTGGGGCGTTCTTTGGAAGAAGACTGCGCCGAATCTCCACCGTGTTCCAAGACCAGGTGGCGACGGCCAATGCCTTCGCCGACGAGTCGATTACCTCGATCCGGGTCGTCAAATGGTTCACCGCCGAGGATGCCGCCGCCTCCCAATACGACAGAGACATCGCCGCCTCCTACTCCACCGCTCTCCGCCGGACCAGGTGGCGGGCTCTGTTCATTCCGTTCATGACCTTCGTGGCGTTCGGGACGCTTGCGCTGGTCCTCTGGGTGGGAGGACGCCAAGTGCTGCGAGGGTCGCTCACCGCCGGCGAACTCGTCACCTTCCTCCTCTACACCTTGATCGTCGCCGGAGCCATCGGGTCGTTCACCGGTCTCTACTCCGAACTCCAGGAGGCCCTCGGAGCGTCCCGGCGCATCTTCGAATTGCTCGACGAAACCCCCGAGGTCGCCCAGCCCGCCCACGCCGTGAGCCTCGACCACATCAACGGTTCGGTGACCTTCGTGTCCGTCGACTTCACCTATCCGGGACGGGAGACCGAGGTGCTGTCGGGCATCGATCTCGACATCAAACCGGGCGAAGTGGTGGCCCTGGTAGGACCGTCGGGATCCGGCAAGTCGACGCTCGTCCAGCTCATCCCCCGCTTCTACGACCCGACGTCGGGCCACATCCTCGTCGACGAGGTCGACATCCGGCACCAGAATCTCGAAACGCTGCGCGCAGCGATGGCTGCCGTCCCCCAGGAGGTACAGCTGTTCAGCGGAACGATCGCCGAGAATCTGCGCATCGCCAGACCCGACGCCACCGACGCCGAACTCGTCAACGCGTGCACCGTCGCCAACGCCCATGACTTCATCACAGGCTTCCCAGACGGTTACGCAACGGTGGTCGGCGAGAGAGGGATCAAGCTGTCGGGTGGGCAGCGCCAGCGGGTGGCGATCGCTCGGGCGGTGCTCGCCGACCCGCGCATCCTCATCCTCGACGAGGCCACATCGAGCCTGGACGCCGAGTCCGAGGCCGCCGTCCAGAGCGCCTTGGAACGGCTCATGCGTGGGCGCACCACGCTCGTCATCGCCCACCGGCTGTCGACGGTGCGGGCCGCCGACCGGCTGGTCGTTCTCGATGCCGGCCGGATCGTGGAGCAAGGCACTCACGATGAACTCCTGGCCGCCGGTGGCCTCTTTGCCCGCCTCGCCGAGAGACAACTCCTGGCCTGAAGAGCCGCCAGTCACCAGTCCCCAGCAGGCGAGGTGGCGCACGAACGGCGGCTGAGGGGGAGGCTCAGACACCGAGTGCCGCTACTGAGTATTGAGTTGGCTCATGACCTCGCGGCGGCGATCGATGAGTTCCGTAGGGGATTCTCGGAGCCCGCGTTGACACACGTGCCGAAGTCGCCTGCCGCTGACCACCCCGACCCCGCCCTCCGGTCGCGCCGGAGTCAGCCTGTTTCGTGGGTTCGGTACGTGATCGTCACGCCGATGACGCCGATCTGATTGCCGGGCCATTCGAGGCCGTCCGCCGGTTGCACATCGACCGAATACGCGTAATCGGATGCGTCGATCACCACGAACGTGTTCTGGGACACCGACTGGCGTCCGGCATCACCCGACGTGGTTGCGATGTCCCCGCCGATCCCGCCGTTCTGGCTCAGCCGGATCCCGGTGACCCGGGCAGAGAGGTCATCCACCGCGTTCGCGTCGTAGGCGTGCAACGTGATCTCGACGATCTCTGCCCCCGACGGCAGCACGAGCGGTGCGACGAGCCGACCGGTACCGCCGGGAAGAATGCGTGCACCAGTGGCACCCGTGTACAGCACCTGCTCGTTCGCATCCTCCGGATACTCGGAGACGAACGCGTATTTGGGAATCGAGATGGTGTGCAGCACGGGACTCGCATAAGGGATTGCCCCCTGCACAGCCACGGATCCATCAGCCTTCAGGAACTGGCTCGAATCAAGCCCATCCAACAGTTCGGAGTCGGCGGCATCAACGACCTCGTTCTCCGCCAGGCGCCGGAGGAACGCTGCCATCTGCCCGCGGGTCACCGAGTCGTCCGGGCAGTACTGCGTGTTGTCCGGCGGGTTGCAGCCTTTCGTCACCCCCGACTGGTCCAGCCACGCGATGTCGTCGTGGAACACATTCTCGTCGGAAACGTCCGAGAATCGATCGGCCGCGACCACCACACTCGGGACCGCCAGCACACCCAACAGGAAGGCCACAAATACTCGTCGCTTCATCGTCGTCTCCTCGCCTCGGCATCCTCGGGACAAGCTACCGTTTGGAGTCGGTGGGGGAAGGGCCTCGTGAGGTGAACTGGTGAAGACGCTGCTCCTGATGCGGCACGCGAAATCGGATTGGAACGCCGAATACGGGCGCGATCACGAGCGCCCGCTCAACGACCGGGGTGTGGTCAGCGCAAAACGAATGGGCAAAGTCCTCACCTCCAAGCAGTTCGAGCCGGACCTGGTGATCTCGTCAACGGCAACCCGGGCACGCACGACCGCCGAGTTGGCCAAAGCGGCCGGTGGGTGGCGGGCGCCGATCGCCCTGGAACCGGCTCTCTACGGTGCCTCGTCGCGCGAGGTGATCCAAGTGGCCTCGGCCGCGCCGGACGTCGACACATTGATGCTCGTCGGGCACCAACCCACGTGGTCGATGACTGCGGCGGCTCTCACCGGAAGCTACGTCGAGGTGAAGACGGCCACTGTCGTTGTGATCGAGGTAGATATCGAGTCGTGGGCAGAACTCGACATGGGCCGCCTCGTCGAGGTCCTTCACCCCCGGGACTTCACGGACGGCTGAGACCAGGTCCCGTTACCCTCCAAACGATGCCGCGCTACCCACGCTCGTTCGAAGAGATGATCGAGGCGAAAAACAAGATCTTCCCTCCGGTCACGTTCGAGAAAGGCAAGGAGTTCCGACCACGCCCCTCCGACGTGATCATCACACCCTGGTCCAAATCGGGGACCACATGGATTCAACAGATCGTCCATTGTCTCCGATCGGGTGGCGACGACGGCTTCGACGACATCTCCCGAGTCAGCCCTTGGATCGAAGTGGCCCATGCCCTGGGGATCGACCTCGATGCCGACCAGGGTTGGGAACCACGGGCGTTCAAGAGTCACTACTCGTACCACGCCGTCCCCAAGGGATGTCGTTACATCGTGTCGTTCCGCGAGCCCCAGGCGGTGATGGTCTCGTACTACCGGTTCTACGAAGGATGGCTCTTCGAACCGGGCACCGTGAGCCTCGCCGAGTACCTGGCGCCGCATCTCGACCGGTCGAAGCGCAAGGACTACTGGACCCATCTCGAATCGTGGTGGGCTCGACGCGAAGACCCGAACGTCCTGCTGCTCTCATACGAGCAGATGCGTGAGGACCTCCGTCCGGCCGTGACCCGGATCGCCGACTTCATCGGTATAGCCGCCGACGAAGCGCTCGTCGATCTGACACTGGAGCGCTCGTCTCTGGACTACATGCTCGAACACAAACACCAGTTCAACGACCTGCTCCACCGGCAGCGCTCCGACGAAGTCGGTGCTCTCCCACCCGGTGCCGGATCGTGGAAGGTCTCGGCAGGCGCCGTCGACGACGAGCGGTACCGTCTCACACCCGAGATGCTCGACACGATGGCCCGCCACTGGGAGGAGTCGATGGGGGCGATCCACGGCGTCCACTCCTACGACCAGTTGACGGACCTCCTCCGCTCTTGACCGTTTCTTGACCGGCGTGCCCCAGGCTGGCGCACCGGGCCGATGAGGGCCCCTGCGCGAAAGGGAGTACGCATGCGCACGACACATCGACTGGGCGCGATCTTGGGAGTGATCGCCCTCATGATTCCGGCGGTTCCCGCCGCCGCCCACAAGCCGCACCGCGATCGGAGCGTGTCACCTGTCACGTTCTTGTCCGACTCCACCCGAACCGTCGGCTGGTCCAGCCTCGTACGGGATGACGACGGGGTCCACATGATGTTCCGTTCATCCGAACTGGGCGCCAATGCCGCGATCACGATCTGGTGGGTCGTGTTCAACAACCCGAACGGCTGCTCCAACCCGTGCGGTCCCGACGATCTGTTCCTGAATGGAGACCCGACTCAGGGCTTCAACGAGGCCCAGATCGAAGCGGCACAGATCGTTGCCGGATACTCCACGGGGCGGGTCGCAAACGAGGACGGGAAAGCGACATTCCGCGACTCGTTGCTTGCCGGTGCGGTCGGTGACGAGCTCATCGTCGGATCCGGACCCCTGATCCAAGACAGCCGGGTCGCCGAGATCCACGTGGTTGCTCGCACCCACGGTCCGGCGATCCCGGGACTCGTGGACGAACAACTCGGTTCATATGCCGGTGGCTGCGAGGTGTTCCTGCTGCCCGGCAGCGACACCGGCAACGCCGTTGGGGTATGCGCCGACTTCCAGTCGGCGACGCACCTGCCCTGACGCGCCGCGGGCGAGCGGGCCGTGGAGGGGGTGGCCCGCTCGCCCGTCCAGCGTTCGCGTTACGGTTCACACCGACACGTGGAGGTGTTCGTGGACTTGGCGAGCGTTGTGGGATTCATGGCGGAACGGAGCCAGGGCGTCCTGGCGACCCACCGGAAGAACGGACGGCCCCAGCTGTCCAACGTGGTGTACGGCGTCACCGACGGCATCGTCGGAGTCTCGATAACCGCAGACAGGGCCAAGACCCACAATCTTCGGCGCGACCCGAGAGCAAGCCTGCACGTCACCTCGGATGACTTCCGGCGCTGGGCCGTCGTGGATTGTGACGTCGAACTCGGAACGATTGCCGGCGTCCTGGGCGACGCGGGGGTATCGGCGTTGACCGATCTTTACAGATCAATCAGAGGGGAACACCCCGACTGGGACGAGTTCGGACAGGCCATGATCGACGAGCGGCGGCTCGTGGCGAGGCTGAGACCGGTCCACGCCTACGGCCAGCGGGTCTGATGCTCGAGACCGTCACCACGGATGGTCACGACCGTCCCAGGTGAGGAACCGGCCATGGTCTTGTGCGGTGAGTTTGGCCATGACCGACACGATTCCATCCACGCTCTCCTCCACCGACAGCGGAGCGGAAGAACCGCCCATCTCGGTCCTCACCCACCCCGGGTGGATCACGGCGGCGGTGACGCCCCGCTCTCCCCAGCCAGGAGCGCGACGGCGAAACTCGTCGTTGAGAGCGGCTTTGGAGTCTCCGTAGTCTCCGAGGGACTCCGTGCGGCCGCGGCGGGCTCCCATCTGTGACGTGAGGATTGCCAGTTTCCCGACGACTCGTCCCCCGTCGATGAGGGCTTGGCAGACGGCGATCGCCCCGGTGACATTCACTGCGAACATCTCCGCCCTCGAGCGGCCCTGATATACCCCGGCCACGTGTATCACGACATCGCAAACGGGCACGCTCCGGGCCAGATCGGCGATCTGGTCGGGCTCCCGCACGTCGAGCCGATGCGTCTCGACCGCCGCGCCGGGTGATTCGCCCGATCTGGTTGTGGTGTGGACGCTCCACCCATCGGCGGCGTATCGCTCGACGAGCCCCAGGCCGATACCTCTCGACCCACCCACGATCAGCACGGTCGCCATTGCCGGCGACCATACCCGTACACTCGCCACCGTGACTGACAGACCATGGAGCCGAGACATCCCGGACGGACCGTGGGACTACATCGTCATCGGGTCAGGGATGGGCGGCATGACGGCGGCCGCCATCCTCGCGAAGTTGGGACGCCGGGTGCTCGTGCTGGAACAGCACTACATTCCCGGCGGGTTCACCCAGACGTTCAAACGCCCCGGCTACAGATGGGACGTCGGCGTCCACCTCGTCGGAGAGATGTCCACCAAGAGTTTCCCTGGACGACTCCTCCACGACCTCACCGGCGGCCTGCTGCGCTGGGCGTGGCTCGGAGACGTATACGACGAGTTCAATTTCCCCGATGGGTTCACGATTCAGTTCCCGTCGAGCATCGAGGGTTTCCGCGACACACTCGCCGAGTACTTTCCCGACGAGCGGAAGGCCATCGACGAGTACATCCATCTCGTCAGGGGTGCATCCCGGGCCACATCGGGATACCTGAGATCGAGACCGCTCCCCTGGCCTCTCGGAGGCGGCAAGGCCGAGGCCGCCGCGCTGCCCCACATCACTGCCACGACCGCAGAGGTCCTGCGCCGGCTCACATCGGACCCCCGCCTCCAGTCGGTTCTGGCTGCCCAGTGGGGTTATTACGGCTCGACTCCGTCCAAGTCGTCGTTCGCCATGCACGCCTTGATGGTCCAGCACTTCATCCGCGGGGCCTACTACCCGGAAGGCGGGGCGGGACGAATCGCAGAGACGATGCTCGCAACCGTGAGCCAGTCCGGCGGTTGGACCGCGGTGCGGCGCAGCGTCGAATCGATCACGACGAGAGGTGACACGGCCGTGGGCGTACGTCTCGATGACGGAACGACCATCGGTGCCAGGCGGGTCATCTCGACGGTCGGCGCGCCGCCGACGGCCCGGCTGCTTCCGGAAGGAACATTGCCCACGATACGCCATGAACCGGGGCCCGCCCACGTCAGTCTGTACCTCGGTTTCGAAGGCGATGTCGAGCGCGCCGGGGCGACCAAGTACAGCCAGTGGTTCTTCGACTCTTGGGACATGGAGGTGGACGGCTGGAACGTCGCCCCGGGGTCGGTGACAGGTCAACCGCCCGTGCTCTTCAATTCGTTCCCTTCGATCAAGGACCCGCTCCACGGCTCGGACGACCGCCACACGGGCGAGGCCGTCACCTTCGTTCCCTGGGAGTCGTTCTCCACGTGGTCGGAGTCTCGCTGGCAGAAGCGGGGCGGCGCGTACGACTCGTTCAAGGACCAGCTCACGCAGGTGATGCTCGATCAATACCAGGAGCTGTATCCGGAGCTGGGGCCGATGATCCGGCACGCCGAACTGTCCACTCCCGTGACCACGCACCATTTCGCCCGGTCCGCCAAAGGGTCGATCTACGGGCTGGTGAGCGAACCCGAACGGTTCCTCGACCCGGGTCTGCAGCCCAAGACGCCGGTGAAAGGCCTCTACCTCGGCGGGGTCGACGCCATGGCCCCCGGCGTCACCGGCGCCATGGGCGGGGGCCTCATCGCCGCGCTTGCCGCCGAACCCGTCCGCGTCGGCCGCTACCTCCGCCCCCTGATGAAACGCTGAGGCCCGGCGCCAGTCGCCAGTCTCCAGTCGCCAGTCTCCAGTCGCCAGTCCCCAAGCGTCAGTCGCAGGCAACGAGCAGCGAGGTTCTGCCATACCCGGCTCCGCCGGCACTCCCCCCTGCTGGCGGGAGAAACACCAACCCGACGATCACCCGTCTCCGAGGCGACCCCAACTACCCAATACCAAATACCCAGCACTCAGTACCGCCCGAGCCGAGCGAGGGCGCCGGAGGGCTTGACCCTGGGACTGAACGTTTGTATTGTCAATTGAACAGGCGTTCAGGACAGATGAGATGGACGATCGGACGGCCCGAGCTCGAATCAGGGATGCGGCAATCGAGTGTTTCGCCGACTCCGGTGTGGCGGGAACGTCCGTCCGCGAGATCGCCGGCCGGGCAGGAGTCTCTGCCGGGCTCGTGATGCACCACTTCGGGTCGAAGGACAATCTCCGAGTCGCCTGCGACGAACACGTCGCCGCCACCATCCGAAGCCAAAAGGGAAGCGCCATGGGACAGGGTGCGGCATTCGACCCCGTGAGCTCCCTTCGCGCTTCGGCAGGCGGCCCGCCTCTCATCCGATACCTCGCTCGCACGCTCGTAGACGGGTCCCCGCACGTTGCGGAACTCGTGGATGAACTCGTAGAGGACGCCATCGAATACATCGAGCTCGGCGTGACCACGGGGCTCATCATGCCCAGCGACCGGCCACGGGAGCGGGCGATAGTCCTCACGCTCTGGTCGCTCGGTTCGGTGGTCCTCCACGAACACGTCGAGCGACTGCTCGGTGTCGATATGACCGCCGACCTGACCGCCGACCCGAAGAGGTCTGCGCCCTACGTGCAGGCGGTGCTCGACCTCCTCACAGGGTTCATCACCCCGACAACACGCGAACTCTTGACACAGGCATTCGGAGACGGACAGGAGACACGATGACAGACACAACCATTCACACCGAGAAACTCACAAAGCACTACGGCGACGTCCCCGCCCTGGTCGACCTCGATCTCGACATCGCCGCGGGCGAGATCTTCGGATTCCTGGGACCGAACGGGGCAGGCAAGACGACCACCATTCGCACCCTCATGGACGAGATCCGCCCGACGGCCGGAACCGCTTCGATTCTCGGCATGGACACCCATGAGCGATCCGTGGAGATCCGCCGTCACATCGGATATGTGCCGGGCGACCTGTCGATGTACCCGAACCTGACCGGACGCGACACCCTCACCTACTTCGCCAACCTCCGAGGCGGAGTCGACTGGTCGCACGTCGAGGAGCTGCGCGATCGACTCGGGGCGGATCTCGACAAGAAGGTGGGGGACCTGTCGTCGGGAAACCGGCAGAAGGTGGGCCTCATCCAGGCATTCATGAACAAACCCGAAGTGTTGATCATGGACGAGCCGAGCACCGGCCTGGACCCGCTCGTCCAGCGTGAGTTTCAGAAGATGATGCGGGAAGTGGCGGCCGAAGGGACCACCATCTTCCTCTCCAGCCACACCCTTTCCGAAGTGCAGCGCGTCGCACACCGGGTGGGGATCATCCGTCACGGCCGGTTGATGACGACCGAAGCGGTGGCCGACCTCCGGTCCAAAGCAATCCGCACGGTGAGCATTCACTTCACCGAACCGGTGAACGCATCCGCATTCGATGGGATCCCAGGTGTTCGAGAGGCAACTTCCCTCAACGAACACGTCACGTTGTCGTTCGACGGGCAGATGGAGACTTTGCTCAAGGTGGTGACGGAGCGATTCCACGTGCTCGACATCACCACCCAGGAGGCGGACCTCGAGGAGATCTTCCTCACGTATTACCAAGATGAGGAGGTGAACGCCTGATGCTGGCCACCGTCTTCACGAAGAGCACCCTCGACCGCTGGCGTGGGGTCATCATCGCCGTGGTCAGCCTCGGGCTCATGCTGCTGATGGCAATGGCCGTGTATCGCGACTTCGACCTCGCCATCTACGACCAACTCCCGGCCGCGCTCAGAGAAGCGATGGGCATTCCCGAGGGGGCGGACGCCGCCGGATTGGGCATCGGCGTGCTGTTTGCGTTCTACGGCGCAATGACCATGGGCGGACTCGCCGTCTCCATAGGAGCATCATCGATCGCCGGGGAGGAGAAGGACGGAACGATCGGGATCCTGCTGGGTAACCCCAAGTCGCGCAGCCACGTCTACGTAGCGAAGGCGGTCGCGATGGTGTCGCTCATCGCGGTTGGTGCCGTCCTCCTGTGGGGTGCCACATACGCTGCGGCCTCGTTGCTGAACGTCGACCTGGGCGAGATGAACGTCGGCGCATACTCGTTCCACCTCGGAATCAACGCCCTCTTCTACGGGTTCCTCGCCATGGCGGTTGGCAGCTGGACCGGGCGGCGCGGACTTGCGTCAGGAGTTGCCGCCGGCGTGATGGTTCTGTCGTTCTTCGCAGTGGGGATCCTCCCGCTCGTGGAGAACCTGGCCGACGTTGCCAAGGCCTTCCCGTGGTACTACTTCGACAGCAGCCAGCCCGTGGTGAACGGCGTCGACTGGGGCCACATCGGCATCCTCGGTGGCGGATCGGCGGCGCTGGGCGCCCTCGGATTCGTCGGAATCAACCGCCGGGACCTGCGAGGCAAGAGCGTGGGAGTGACGCTTGTGGACCGGCTGCGCAACGACCCGCGAACCCGCAAACTCGCCAACCGTCTGGCCGGAGCAGCCCGGGTGTCGCGCATCTGGATCAAGACAGCCTCGGAACACCAAGGACTCCTCATCGTGTCCTCCCTCGCCATGTTCGGCGTCATGGGAGTGATGCTGGCTCCCATCTATGCCGCCATGGACGAAACCCTGCTCGAGTTCACCAAAGACCTCCCGCAGGAACTCTTCGCTTTCGCCGGCGCCCAATCGGGCAACATGAGCACCCCGGAGGGCTTCTACGAAGTGGAGAGCTTCGGCCTGATGGCTCCCATCGCCATCATGGTGGTGACCATTGCCATCGGCGCCAGGGCCCTCGCAGGAGAAGAACGGCAGCGCACGATGGGCCTCCTGCTCGCCAATCCCGTGAGCCGAACCAGAGTCCTGGCGGAGAAGACTGCGACGATGCTCGCCTATGGCGCGGTCGTCGGGTTCGCCACCTTCGCCGGTGTGTCGATCGGATCGGTGATTGGAGGGCTCGGGATGAGTATCGCCAACATCGGGGCCACCTCGCTTCTGGCGACTCTCGTCGGTCTCGTCTTCGGGGCGGTGGCGCTGGCGCTGGGGGCGTTCACCGGATCGCAGAAGGTGGCCGCGTTCGGGGCGGTGGCGGCTGCCCTCGGGTTTCACCTGCTCACGTCGATCGCCCGACTCAGCGAGGGGCTCACCGGCCTGGGCCGGCTGTCGCCGTTCCACTATTACCTGACGTCAGATCCGCTCGCCAACGGTATGCCGTGGGGGCACGGCCTGGTACTGACCGTCATCCTCGTTGCGCTCATCGTGGCGTCGGTCGTTGCTTTCAACCGGCGGGACCTGCGCCAGTCAGGGTGATCCGGCGATGATCTCTGCAGCACGGTCGACGTCGTCGACCGTGTTGTAGATGTAGAAGGACAAGCGAATCCGGCCGGCCCGGGACGACGTGACGAACCCCTCTGCAGCCAGCCGCTCGCCGGCGGTGGAGCCGACGCTGACGATGGCGCTGGGGGACGGTTCGATGTCGAGGTGGGCCCGGAAACGGTTGGCCAGCCCCACGCTGACTTCGCCGATGGCGCTTGTGCCCAGTCGAGCGAGAGCCTCGAGGCTCCTGGCTGCACCCGCAACGGAGAACCAATCCGGGGAGAGGTCGTATCGCCTGGCGTCGCCGGCCAGCCGCACTGGAGGGCCGTAGATCGATTGCCAAGGATCGTCGCCGGCGTACCACCCGGCATTGATCGGTCTCAGCCAACCGGCGACTCCTTTCCCGATCGTGACGAAGCCGACCCCCCTCGGCGCGCACAGCCACTTGTATGAATGGCAGGCCGTGACATCGAAGCGGCTTGCGTGGATGGGCATCCACCCGGCCGCCTGGGTGGTGTCGACGTACGTGCGGACCCCTTGGGCCCCTATCTCGGCGAGACTATCGAGATCGATCACCCGTCCGTCAGCAGACTGGGCAGCGCTGACGGCGATCAATGAAACGTCGTCATCGACCCTGTCGAGAAGCACGTCGAGCGGGGCCAGGCGGGTTTCCAGACGGTCATCGGCGAGGAACGGAAAGAGCACCGAGGTGAAGTCCTCCTGAGCGGCGAGGACCACCGAACCCTCGGGGAGCGACGCGGCAACCAGCCCGGCCGCCGTCGACACGGCGCCGACCATGGCAACCGACGAAGGATCGGTTCCGACGATGTCTGCGTAGGCGGATCGAGCGCCGGCGACATCGGCGTCGAACGACGGTGGATCGCACCGACCCGTCCTCCACTCGTCGATGCGACGATCGAGTTCGGCGAGGGCCGCTCTTGTGGGCAGTCCCACCGCGGCCGTGTTCAAATATCGGGGAACGGGCTCGAACAAAGACATTCCTGCGGTTTCGATGTCTGACGTCATGTGCCCATCATCGCCGCTGTCGGTCAACCGCCCGCCATGGATCCGACCACCAGATAGGGCTCACACCCGGTGGCGACCGCCTCGGGTAGCGCCGCGTCTACGTCATCGTTCGACAGATCCTCTTGGCAGGCGAAGAACCGGATGAAGGGGCGGCGCTGGTGCGTGGTGAGGTCCCGCATCGTCCCGCGCAACATCGGGTACCGGGCTTCGAGGGCATCGAGGACCTTGCGCTGCGTGACCGGGCCGTCGATCTCGAGTTCCACCTCCGCACCGGTTCCGGCGAGGTTGCGCAGGTGATAGGGCAGGCGGACCCGAATCATGGAAGCGTCTGCACCTCCACCGAATACACCGGCGGTAGGTCCCGCACGATCGCCGACCACGTGTCGCCGCCGTCTGGTGAGCAATACACCTGCCCGCCGGTGGTGCCGAAG
>JAOUGY010000093.1 GCA_029865445.1 Acidimicrobiia bacterium
GTCGAAGCCGCCGCCGGGCCGGGCCAGGACGTCGATGGTGGCGACATGGTGGCCTTCGGCAAGGGTGAGACCATCATCGAGGAGGGCGCCCCGTCGGACTCGGTGTACTGGATCGAGGACGGCGAGGTGGAGATCTTCCGGTCGACGCCCGACGGTGAGGAACACCTGGCGATCCTGGGACCCGGCCGCTACTTCGGGGAACTCGCCGGTCTATTGGGTATTCGGCGTACGGCTTCCGCGCGTTCGCTGTCGCCGGTCTCCTTGAGTGTTCACACGATCGACGGTTTCAGGCGGAAACTCGCCCAGCAATGATTCAGCGTTGTTGGGGAAGTCGGCGCCTCAGCAGCAGCGTTCCGGCCACGAGGGGGGCGGCACCCACGACCGTCATGCTGATGGCGTCGAGCCCGGTGAACGGCAGTGGTGTCGACACCTGAACGGTCGCCGACGCGGAATCCGAGTTGTTGACGAGGTTCGGCTCTGTCGATCCGGAGAGACTCCGTGCCTCGGCCGAGTTCTCGAATGTCCCGTTCCGCTCCACCTCCGTGCCGAGCGCCACACCGACCGACGCGCCCGGCGACAGGTCGCCCTGCCAGTCGCAGGTCAGGGCGGTTCCGCTTGCGACGCAGCGCAAGCCGGTGTCTGGCTCGACGGAAACGACTCTCATCCCGGCGGGTATCGAGTCGGCGAGGACGATCGGTCCTGGTGCCGTCGCCGCCCCGACGTTGGTGACATCGATCGTCCACGTCACGAGGCGACCTTCCACCGAGGCCATCTCCTTGGTGGTCGCCAGATCGAAGTCGGCCTGGAACCCGAAGTCGAGGTCACTCACCGTCTGCCCTTGCGCCATTGTGAGCATGGTCTCGAGGTCGTTCGTGCCGTCCGGGTCGAACACCGGTCTCGCCCCGGCGGGAAGCCTGGCCGGGTCGATCCTGATCGTGTAAGCCCCGGGGGAGATGTCGTCGAACCGGTATCCGTCGCCCGAATTGACCGTCTCTGCCACGACGACATCGTCCGCAGTGCCCAGCTGCCCATCGGGTCCCGGTCCGATGAGTTGTACGCGCACCCCGGAGATTCCTCCGGTCGTGTCCACCTCTCCGTCTCCGTCGAGATCCCACCCGATCGCGCCGGAGATCGATCCCGGTCAGCACGGCGGTGTCGTCGACCCGGTGTACCCGGGATTGGGGGTGAGGCTCGTCGATGTCACGGCGAGCACCTCGACGGTCAGGCCAGGGAAGGTGGCGGTGAGGTCGTCCTCGACTCCACGCTGGCGAGGACGGCGTCACCCGTGTTCGAAACGGTGATGCGATATGTGAGCTCATATCGGCCATCTCCGAGATAGTCCGGGCCACCGATCAGCAGTTTCACCAAAGCGAGTTCCGGTGCCTCCGAGAACGTCACGAGTGTCGGCGTGTTCTCAAGTTGCCGGTCACCTGGACGTCGTGGAGTCGGATCCTCCGAGGTTCGAGACCGTCACTGCGTAGGTGACGGAATAGCGGCCATTCGCGAGCTCGGTCGGGCCGGACGTGATCCTCTTGGCGTGCCGATCTGGGGGCCGCACCACGAGAAGTCGGAGAAACCGAGGTACTGCTGGAGCAGCCCGGCGCCTGCGGTGTATCGCACGACCATCCGGTCGATCGGGCCCTGGTAGGTGACGTCGACGTTGGAGGCGCTGCTCGATCCTGGTGTGTTCGCCGTTCCGGTCGAGGGTCAGGTCAGGCCCAAATCGGCCACGAGAGACGCCAATCGGGTAGGGCGGACCCCTACGTGATCAACTCCTCGATCTGCTCGGTCCACAAATCGCCGTTCGCCGCCGTGCCCCCGGCTCCCCGGATTGCGTCCGTGGCTTCCACACGTTCCAAATCACGGACGCAATTTGGGGCGGATTGTCCTCCGGGGGTGGTTGCGGTTCGTAGGTAGGGTGAGCGCGGGAGACGCCCGCCCAGACGTGAGGAGACCTCATGAGCCAGTACCTGCTTTCGCTTCACGCCGTGAAAGGCGAGTCGAGAGGACCTCAATCCCACGAGGAGATGGAGTCGTTCATGGAGCGAATAGAGGCGCTGGAAACCGACATGCGCGCCAGCGGCGCCTTCTTGTTCACGGGAGGCCTCCACGGTCCCGATGCTGCGACGGTGGTGCGGAGGAGCGAAGGCGAGCTGTTGCTCACCGACGGCCCCTTCTCGGAATCGAAGGAGCACCTCGCCGGCTTCTATGTCATCGAGGCCGCCGATCTCGATGCGGCGATCGAGTGGGCCGGGAAAGTCGTCGACTGCATCGGGGCTCCCATCGAGGTCCGTCCGTTCTTCGATTCCCGCAGCGCTTGATCGGATTGGAAGAGGCAGAGATCGAGCGCGTCTTCCGCGAGGTCTACGGCCAGGCCGTGGCCACGGTGACACGCACATGCGGAGATCTGTCTGCAGCCGAAGACGCGGTCCAGTATGCGTTCGCAGAGGCGGCGGAGAGGTGGCCGGTAGACGGTGTTCCGCCGAATCCAGCCGGTTGGATCATCACCGTCGCCCGCAACAACGCCATCGACGTGCATCGCCGTCGACGGAGAGGCGCCGAGATCGCCGAGGCTCATCTGGTCGGTGGTTCCGAAGAGGAGGGCCCGGTCACCGACGACATCTTGCGATTGGTGTTCACCTGCTGTCATCCATCGCTCGCATTCGAGGCGCGTGTCGCACTGACCCTCAGGGTGGTGGGCGGGTTGAGCGTGGCTGACGTCGCCCGCGCTTTCCTGGTGAACGAGGACGCAATGGCGAAACGGCTCGTTCGGGCCAAGTACAAGATCAGGGCGGCAGGGATCCCCTATCGAGTTCCGTCCTCGGAGGAGCTGAACGATCGACTGCAATCCGTCCTCGCGGTTGTCTATCTGATCTTCAATGTCGGTCTCGACAAACCGGACCAGGAGGTCCTCCGCGGCCAGGCGATCAGGATGGGACGAACCCTTGCGTTCTTGATGCCGGACCAACCCGAGGTGATTGGTCTTCTGGCTCTGATGCTGTTGATCGAGGCGCGGGTCGGATCGCGTTTTGAAGGCGACACGTTGGTTCTCCTGAGAGATCAGGACCGGACTCGGTGGGACAGAGGTCTCGTGATCGAGGGTCAAGACCTGGTCCGTGCTTGTATCCGGCGCGGTCGACCCGGTCCGTACCAGTTGCAGGCCGCCATCCAGGCTGTGCACTGCGATGCAGACCGGTTCGAAGACACCGACTGGGACCAGATCGCGATCCTGTACGACCAGCTGATGGTGATGGCACCGACGCCGGTGGTGGCGTTGAATCGGGCGGTGGCGATCGGCGAAACCAAGGGTCCCCTCGAGGCGTTGACGGCGATGGACGAGTTGAGCCCGACCCTCGACGACTACCACCTCCTGGCCTCGTGCCGGGGCGTCATGCTGCGGCGACTCGGCCGGGAGGAGGAAGCGATCGAAGCCTTCCGGAGAGCTCACCAGCTGGCACCGTCCGACCGGGAGAAGCAGTTGCTAGAACGTCGCATCGCCGGTCACGAGTAGGCGCAGCCTCGGTGGCGATCCGCCGGCTCAGCGGCGAGGGTCAAAGCAGGGCGGCGATGGCGGCAACACCGAGCAGGGCGAGCACCAGGAATGCGACGACGGGACCCCACCGGTCGTCCTGGGCGTAGTACCCGGCACTGGTGACGGTCGAGTAGACGAGCCCGCCGGCCGCCACACCGGCGAGAAGACGGGCGCCCGGACCCTCGGTGAAAGCCAGCATGAGGCCCGCGGTCACGAGTGTGAGGCCAAGGAGGTACTCGGCAGCAATGTGAAACCAGATGGCGCGATCACCGGCCGCGACCTCGGGGACCCGCCCGGTCGCCAGGAGGAAGCTCCAGAGACCGACGATTCCGATGCCGACCGCGATCTCCAATGCGAGAACAGAGACCACGACCAGGACGCTAGTCCACTCGCCCCGCAGCTCAGGCCGGGGTGAGTGGTGCTCCACCGGATGGCTCGACCTCTCAAGCCGTGTTGGCCGCTACGGGCGCGAAGACGAGTGGATCGGCGGTCGCCGACTCTCGTGCACGGCGTTCCGGTCTAGCGCTACTGCGCAAAAACAGAACAGGAAACCGGGCTATGCGTGCTCACGCATCGTGACGTTCGCCCCCAGGCCGCAGGCGATCAGAGAAGTGCCGTACCGGCGGGGTTGGTGGCCTCGTCCGCGGCGCTGATATTCGCGGTCGAGACGATGGAGCCGCCTCGCCCAGAAGACGCCTATGGTCGCTGCGTGCACATCGAGAGCTTGGCTCTGATCGTCCGGGACTACGACGACGCCATCCGGTTCTTCGTGGAGGCCTTGGGCTTCGAACTCGTCGAGGACTCTCCGGCGACGACCAACGACGGGAGACCGAAGCGATGGGTCGTGGTGCGACCGCCGGGTGGGCAGACGGGGCTGTTGCTGGCCCGAGCGGACGGAGATGTACAAGCAGGCGCAGTCGGTGAGCAGTTCGCAGGACGTGTCGGCCTCTTCCTCCGCGTCGACGACTTCGACACGGCCCGGCAACGGATGCTCGACCATGGCGTGCGGTTCGTCACCGAGCCCCGCGACGAGCCCTATGGTCGCTTCGCAGTCTTCCTGGACCTCGAGGGCAATCGGTGGGACCTGCTCGGCCCGCCGAGCAAGTGACTCCTTGGGCCCCCGCGCCACGCGCACATTTCCGAGCGGCTACGACCGTGCCTCGATCGCAGGAGCGGCGTTCGGCAATCGGTGGATGACCCAGCGGATTTACCCGAGGGTGCCTCAGAGCCGGTCGGCAACCGCGGTAGCGAGCGCTTTGATGTGGCTGCGGTCGATGCATCAACGTGGATGAGCACGGCTGTGACGTCGGCATCGCCCTTTTCGAAGGCGAGGATGGGCCCATCGGCGATCGAGTCGCCGTATCACAAACGCGGCGGCTGGGACGATCAGCGCCGCGGCTGAACGCATGAGCGTGCGGGCGTGATTGGCTGTCTTGGGCGCGTTCCGGATCCGATCGTGCAGAATCAGGAGATTCCGGGGCTGCTCCGATTGCTCGTGTGACGAGGCGACCTTGCAGGGAGATCCCCCTTCTGGCGCTTGCGCAGGTGTCTCACAACCACAACGACGACCCCGACCACCAATCCGAGCCCCAGCAGGACCAACCACAACGGAGTAGACCAGCCCGTCCAGGGCCAACCGAATTGGCCGCCGACCTCATCGATAACCGCCGACGTCAGATCGAGACCGCTGTCGCTGTTCGTCAGCAGCACAACCCCTTGGCCCAGATGAGGAACAGCCACGAACTCCGACCGATACCCCTCGTTGGCACCATCGTGAGTGATGGCGATCCCGCCCTCCTCGCGGCTCACCCCAAACCCAACGGCGAAGTCCGGGTCCAGCAGCAGCTCAGCCGTCGCCTGGTCCAGCACCGTCCCTGAATCGTCGACATAGGAGCGCATCACATCGGCAACGAGCACGGCATACTCGTCGGCCGTCGTCCACATCGAGCCCGCCGCCGTCTCCGGGTACTGATGCCAGCCACCGCCGGCCACCTCGGTCCCATCGGCTCTGTACCCGACTGCGAGAACCGCCCGGTCTTCCGGGTAGAAGAGCCGGAATGTTGACCGCTCCATGCCGAGAGCGCCGAAGACCTCGGTCTCAGCGATATCCTCGAACAACAGCCCGGTGTGGTCCTCGATCGCGAGTTGAGCGATCAAGAAGCCGCCGCCCGAGTAGTTGCGCTCGGTTCCGGGCTGGGCAACGACCCGCATCGGCTCGTTCTTGTCCCTCACCCCGAGGAGGAGCCGATCGAGTCCGGGGAGATCCTCGCTCAGCGTGTAGCCGGGAAAACCCGGAACATTGATCCCGGCACGATGCGCAAAGAGCATCCGCAGCGTGATCGTCTCGTCGTACCCGCTCGGGGGCAACGTCCAACTGGTGAGCATCGTGGTCACATCTGCCTCGAGGTCGATCCAGCCCTGCTCAGCGATTGCTGCAGCCACCAAGCCGGCGACGGGTTTGCTCAGCGAGGCAGCCTGGAACAGTGTGTCCGGAGTGACCGGGCGACCCTGTTCTGCGTCTCCGTAGGAGCGCACATACGCAACCGCGAAATCATCGATGACCGCAAGGCTGACACCCGGAACAACGTGCTCCTTCATCATGTCCACGGCGACTTCGTCGAGGCGATCCGTGTCGAGCCCCGATTCCGCCGCACAGGCAGCCGACACCAAGACGAGAAGCAACGTCAAGAGCGCGGTGAGAGACCTCATCGACCCAGCATGTCAGAACGCGGCTGCGGCAACCACCCACGGCGCGGGTTTGACGGATGGCGCTCGGGCGGACAAACCACCGCCAGGCGAGTGATGGACAACCCTTTGAGCGCCAGGATGCCAACCTTCGGCCAGTCGTTCAGCTGCAACCGAACCCGCGCAGCTCACCCATCACTCCGCGCGATATCGCACACTCTGCAGTGAGCGATATCCGGCAGGGAGGATGGGTTTGGGCGCTCTATCACGTGGTCATCACCCGGATGAGACACGATCAGCGAACCCGCGATTACGTCGCCCGGCGACTCACCGAAGGCAAAACCATGGGAGAGATCGCCCGGATCCTGAAACGCTACGTCGCCAGAGAAGTGTTCAAACACCTCCCACACCCAGCCTGAACCCTCCTGTTGGGGTCTGGCCCGATCGAACCGGCTCACACCCACTCGGGGTTGTGGAACGAATGACCTGCCGACCCCGACCTCGATGACATGACCGGACCGGGCGACCCAGGTGTGACCTAGAGCGTGCCCCCACCAGCGCGTGGGTGGCTGATCCCTGTCGTGTTCTAACAGACGCCCACCCCGGAGACCCGCCGGCACGAGCCCGGCGACTTCAACGCGTCCCCAGCACCCCAGAGCCCAAGACCAGGGGACGAGGGCTCGTCTGGCGAGCGCGATGGACACGGGTGCCAAACCAGCGGGCCGCCCCGGAGGGCGGCCCTGATCTGGTGTTTCTGTGGTCGGGACGGTGGGACTTGAACCCACGACCTCAGCGTCCCGAACGCTGCGCGCTACCAAGCTGCGCTACGTCCCGTGAAGCCACCATGTTAGTCGGCCCCTGGGAGCCCATCGATCGCCATCCGTCCCACCTCTACCCGGAGGCGATCGATCCTTCGCCGGTCCATGCGCAACACGGTGAGCTTCACTCCCTCGACGATCACGTGGTCTCCTGCGTCGGGAATCCGCCCCGACTCGAAAAGGAACAAGCCACCGATTGATGTGTACGGCCCATCAGGCAATTCGATTTTGATCTCCTCGGCGACATCCTCCACGGGTACCCGGCCCTCGACCACCCACATCTCGTCGTTGAGCCGGTACATGGAGGGCTCGCGAGGGTCGTATTCGTCCTGGATGTCCCCCACCAGCTCGGCGACGAGGTCCTTGACCGTCACCACGCCGTCGACCCCTCCGTGTTCGTCGAGGACGACGGCGAAGGACACCCTCCTCGTCCGGAGATCTTGAAGGGCTGACAGCACCGAAGTCGACTCCGGGACGTAGATGGGCTCGCGGACGAGTGTGTCGATGCCTCCGCCGGATCCCCGTCGCAGGAGATCTTTGACGAACAGGATTCCCACCAGGTCGTCGAGAGTGCCGCCCGGCGATACCACGGGGAGGCACGAGTGGCCGTGCATCGCCACGGTGCGTCTGGCTTCCTCCTCCGATGCCCCAGCTTCGAGGGTGACCACTTCCATGCGAGGCGTCATCACGTCGCGGACGGGCCTGTCGGCGAGTTCGAACAGAGACTCGAGAATCTCCCGCTCCTCGGGGTGGATCTCACCGGCGGCTTCGGACAGGACCGCCAGCGCCATGATGTCGTCCTCCGTGGCTGTGGTCACGAGTCCGCTTCGCACGCCGAACAGGCGGAGGACGAAGCCGGCGGCGGCGATGAAGACCTTGGCAATCGGATTGAGGAGCCGCGAGAGCCCCCAGATCGTGGGTGCGACGGCCAGGGCGAAACGTTCGGGGTGCCGGGCGGCGAGGGTCTTCGGTGTGATCTCTCCCACCACCAGGACCACGGCAGTGAGCGCCACCGTCGACACCCACGGTCCGAATGCCTCCCCCGTCGCCGACGACGTGACAACGGTCAAGAAGTCGATGATCAGGATGGTGGCAATCGAGGCGGCGAGGATGTTCACGAAGTTGTTGGCGACGAGCAGTGTGCCCAGCGTCCGCTCGGTGTCGTCGGCGAGTGCCACCAGTCTGCGGCCCCGGCTGCCTCTCTCCGAGAGTTGCTGTATCCGTTCCCGGGGAAGGGCGACGAACGCCGTCTCCGAGCCGGAGAAAAGTCCGGAGGCGCCGATGCACATCGTCAAGATGACGAGGAGCACGATCTGGAGTCCGGTCATCGACGTCGACTCCCCGGGTGGGTCAGGACGCTGCGGTCTGCAGCGAGGAAAGGGCAGCGCGAAGGTCTTGGGACGTGAACGGCTTGATGAGGAATCTGTCGGCGCCGGCGCGTCGGGCAAGGAAGGTGTCGGCCTGTCGGTCGAGCAGCAGAATGATCGGAGTGACCTCGGCTTTGCCACCTGACATGGCGTCCTTGAGCAGTCGAATGATCGCCATACCGCCCATGTTCTTGACCTGCATGTCGACGATCACCGCATCGAAACGGCGGTCGGCGACGACCTCGGCGGCGTCTTCGGGTTCGTCGATGGTCTCGAGTCGGGTCCCGGGGTCGGTGACGGCAGCAGCCACGTCGTTCGAAACCCATTCGTCGTCGGCTACCAGCAGCAGGTCGGACATGACTCGAGAGGATAGTGAAGCCGAACGGTGGCCTGGTCGGACTGGCGCCCTCGCCCGCGGACCTACACTCTCGGCCGTGATTCCCCGGTTCCTTCGCCTGTCCGCGTTGTGCCTCATCGCCATGATGGCGATGAGTTCGGCCGCTGCCCAGGAGGCCGAGCGCACGATCGATGTACTCGACGTGTCCGGCCCGCTCGACGACCGATTGGCCCAGTTCGTCATCGACTCGATTCACGACGCAGAGGTTCGAGGGAACGTCGAACTGATAGTGCTCCAAATCGATTCACCCGGGGCGGTGGCCACCGAGCCCACGCTCACCCAGCTGGCGGCCACCGTGCAGGAGAGCCCGGTCCCGATCGTCGGATGGGTGGGTCCCGCGCCCGCCACCGCCCAGGGTGCGATCGCCCAGGTCTTCGCGTTGGCGCCGATTCGGGCCGCAGCCCCGGGAGCGTCGATCGGTCTCTGGCAGCCCACGATCGCAGGACGCGATCACGGCTTTCTGTTGTCCGAACCACCGGATGCAGGTCTGGTCGACGGGTCCGTGGAGGTCGAGGAGCCGATTCCCGGGTTGATCGACCTGGTGTCGCCCCAGACGGCATCCATCCGTCAGCTCGTTCAGGAACTGGACGGCTTCGAGCTTGCGGGGGCCGTTCTGGAGACGATCGAGTCTTTCACGGGAGATGACGGCGAACAGGGGGTCACGGCGCTGACGACGGTGATCCGAGAGCCAGGGCTGTGGGATCGCTTCCTGCGGCTGGCGTCGACGCCCGAGGCAACCTTCTTCTATCTGATTGCCGGGCTCACCATCGCAGCATTCGAGTTCTACGCCATCGGTCCCGGTATCGCCGCCGCCGTGGCGGCCGTTCTTCTCGTCATGGCGGGGTATGGGCTCGCCACCCTTCCGGTGCGATGGTGGGCGGTTGGCTTGGCGATCGCAGCTGTTCTCCTGCTGTCGATTTCGTACCAACTCGGGGGTGTCTTCGCGCTCAACGGGTTGGGTCTCCTGGGCCTCCTCGTCGCCGGCCGATACATAACGGCCACCGGTCCCCAGTTCGAGCCGGGATGGCCGAGCGTCATTCTCACGACGGCGGGGGCGGCTTTCTTCTTCTTGCTGGCCATGCCCACGGTGGCGCGGTCGCGGTTCTCGACCCAAACGATCGGACGGGAAGCCATGATCGGTCGGTCCGGCAGAGCGGTCTCGGCTCTGGAACCGGACGGACTGGTCGAAGTCGACGGCGCCACGTGGAAAGCCACGTCGCACCGGGAGGCAGGGATCCGGGAGCACGATGCCGTGGTGGTGGTGGGTGTCGACGGGTGGTATCTCGAGGTCGAGCCCGCTTCGATCGGCGAAGAGGAATGATCGCGAAAATCGGCGCGACTACTTCCAGATTTTCCCTGGCGGATTCTGGCAATCCTCTCTAGGGTCGCCCTACCCCCAACGGAATCAGAGGAGGATCCGTGAGGCTGTCGGACGAGTGGCAGGCGCAAGCCTTGTGCCGTGGAAACCACGCACATCTCTTCTTCCCCCCAAGCACCTTCGAACGCAAGGACGAGCGGGAACGACGGGAGATGAGGGCGAAAGCGATCTGCAATGTGTGCCCAGTGATGGGTGACTGCAAGATGTATGCAACGGCCATCAGGGAGCCATTCGGCATCTGGGGCGGGATGACCGAGGCTGACCGGAAGCAGGTTGTGGTGGCAGCAGCCCGCTGACACGGGATTCGAACACCGAATGAGGGCGGGCGTGTGACCCGCCCTCATTCACGTTTCAGACGTCGAACATCCCCCATCCGAACCGTGAGGCCGGAGCGGTCCGCCCACTCCAAGAACGGCACGGCGTACTTCCGGGACAGCCCCGTCCGATCCTTGAACTCCGAGACCGTGAACCCGTCGGCCATGTCTGCAAGCTGTTCGGTGATCGACCGGATCTGGTCCGGAAGGAACACGAACTCGTCGCTCACCTTCACCAACTCACCATCCCGGATGAGGGCGTGCATCAGCTCGCGGTCGATCCCCAGCTCGGACACCCTGGGGACCTCGAGTCCGGATGCTTCGAGTGCCGATCGAGCAGCCACCCACTCGGTATCACGATTGGCCCGGTCGACCTGGAATGACGCCAATCGCACCGATGCAGACTCCACCGTCAGCTCATCCGACAAGGACGACAGAGCTTCCAACACCGGGATCGGAATCGCCAGGGTGGTCGCCAGGCTCGCCAGAGGCATGCCCGGGCGAAGTGGGTTCGCGTCGTGAAAGGAGCGCACCGACTCGATGGCGCGGTCGGTGAGGCGGGATGCGAAGGTCGTGCTCAGGATTCGGTCGCCGGCGCGGACACCTCCGGTGGGTGACCCTCCACCGGAGTGACGATCGAGGCGCTCGGCGGAGTCGTGACCTCGGACCTCCAACAGCGCATCGGCGATGGCGTCGGGGCCGGCCACCAACCTGTGGATGATGGCACCGGCCCCTGCTGTGATCGACCTCCCTTTGGCAGGTGGACTCGGGTCGAGGATGCGCCCCCCTGCAACGACGAGCCTTCGGCCCGTCTCACGGAGGATGAACCGATCTCCTGCGGCCAGCGGAAGGGGATCCGACAACTCGAGCAGGCCAATTCCGGGGGCCAGGAGGCGGACCCTCACCGGGATCGCCGCCGAGCCCACGTGGAGCTGGTAGCTGCCTCGATCGGTGAGCTCTTCGACGTAGCGAGCGGCACTGATCGACACCGAACACCGGCGAGTCGGTTCCCACTGATCGACGCGGCCCAGCATCGCTCCCCGTCCCACGTCGTCCCGGTCGACCCCAGTCAGGTTGACCGCCACCCTCGTCCCCGGTTCGGCGGTCTCCGTTTCGCGCTCGTGCGATTGGAGGCCTCGAATCCGAACCTCCCCACCGCCGGGCCAGATGGCGACCCGATCGCCGGTACGGAGGTGACCGCCGAGAAGGGTGCCTGTCACAACCGTTCCGGCTCCGGTGATGGAGAACGACCGGTCGACCCAGAGTCTCGGGCGATTCGTGGCGGCCGCCGGAAGGGCCTCGACGAGTTGCGTGACGGCCACCACGAGGTCGTCGATCCCTTCCCCCGTCACCGCAGACACCGGGATGATCTGGGCGCCTTCGAGCGAGGTCCCCTCGAGCTTCTCCGCGGTTTCGAGGGCGGCGAGCTCGAGCAACTCGGCATCGACTCGATCCGACTTGGTGAGGGCAACGACGCCCAAGCGCGTCTCGAGCAGATCGAGCACCGCGAGATGCTCCTCCGACTGAGGCATCCAGCCCTCGTCTGCTGCGACCACCATGAGAGCCACATCGATGGCCTCGATACCGGCGAGCATGTTCTTGATGAAGTGCTCGTGTCCCGGGACGTCTACGAACGACACCTCCATCCCGCCGG
>JAOUGY010000410.1 GCA_029865445.1 Acidimicrobiia bacterium
CCTACCGACCACCACCAAAAACCTGGTGGATCCCCGGCAGGCCCAAGCACTACCCCAATCATCCCTGCCGGCACCCGAGCGTTCCTCGCCGTAGTTTTCCGGGCGGTGATATCGGGCGGCCCAGGCCGTCGGCAGTCTCGGGCCTGCGAACCCCCCGGCCGTTGGGAGTGCTGGTCCAGTTCTGTACTCGGCGACCAGGGGGGATCGCTCGGGTTGGCTGCAAACCCTTGTAGTCGAGCCGAGCTGCGACTATCCATGGTCCCGCTCGCGTACGCCCCGGGAGCGGAGCCTGCGGCCACATCGACTTCTCGCCGAGCCGCCTGCGACACAAGTGAGGTCGTTCGCCCCTGCAGCGATTGGGCTCGAGCTGGGATCGTACGGGTACACATGAGGGGAGTCAGCAGTGGACACGACACTTGTGCAACGGCAAGCACCGCCCGTATCTCGCGCCCGAGGGGCAGGCCATCATCAGAGTTGGTGGATCGTCGCTCTGGTTGTCACGTTGACAACCTTCGGCGCTGCATCGTGCGGGGATGGAGACAAGACCACAGATCGAGCCGCCATCGCGACTGAACTCGTCGAGACTTTCAACCGTGGCTGGAACGAGAACAACGCCGAAGCCGTCGGCTCGGTGTTCACCGCCGATGGGACCTACATCAACGACGTTCCCGGTATGGCCGGCGGCGGCACGTGGACCAGAGACGAGACCATGGCCGACGTGGAGCGGCGGGGCCACCTAATCACCGAGGCCCACCGCGTCGGTGAGCTCACCCCAACCGATCACGGCACGTTCACTTGGGTCGAAGAGTTCACAACCAGTGGTGATGGCCAGCTGTACTCGGGTGTCCTCGCGATCCAACTCGACGGCGATCTCGCTTCCCGTATCGAATGGCTGAGCTTGGAGACCCTTGACTCCTAATCGGTCGCAACCCTCTTTGTCAACCTCAGCTGAGGTGGATCGAGCAGTCGATTCATTGAGCTGAGAGGGCGGGGAGGATTTCCCGAATAACGACCACCATCCACGATTCGCTGGACGCGCACGCCCAGACTGGCGCCGTGGACGACACGACCGATCTGGAGTGGGCGTTCGCTGATCACATGCGAACCTGGTGACCGCCGCCCTGGAAGCCGCGATCCGCCGGCGGGGCTCGGCGATCCCCAGGGGCCTGATCTTCCATTCCGACCGAGGTTCCCAGTACACCTCCGCCGAGTACGCCAAGATCTGCCGGGCGAACGGGATCCGTCAATCGATGGGCCGCCGTGGCCTGTGCTTCGATAACGCCGGTGCGGAGTCGTTCTTTGCCACTATCAAACGAGAACTCGTCGATCGTTACCAATGGAATGATCCAGAAACTCTCCGAGTACACCTATTCAAATGGATCGAAACATGGTACAATAGGCGCCGTACGCATTCCAGCATAGGAATGCGTACCCCGCACCAGGCATACACTGACTACATCAACAAGTCAGCCGCCTGACAACAACAAACCCCGACTCCGGGATCCCGGGGGGAGCGCCAGGTCAGGAGAGCCCGGAATACTCCACGCCGGTCCTCGGGCTCATCTTTCTGCGCTACGCCGACCTTCGCTTCAGTAGCGCTCACGCCGAACTCGAGGGCAAGAGTTTCAGGCAGACGCAGAATCGGACCCGCCGACTATCACGCTCGTGGCGTCCTCTACCTCCCCGATCAAGCCAGATTCGACCATCTGATACAGCTCACAGAGGGTGGAAATCTTGGTCAGGCGATCAACGACGCAATGGCCTCGATCGAGGGCGCCAACCCCGACCTCGATGGCGTCCTGCCTCGAAACTACTCGGCCCTACCGAACGATGTCTTGGTCGAGTTGCTCCGTCTTCTTGGACGCTTGACGTTGCTGTGACGGATGATTGGCGTAACAGTGGCGCCCGCTCCGTTCACGCTTCGTGGTAGGTCCTGATTGGGTCGGCCTGGCGAGCCGGATGGGCCGTGTGACGCCATGTATCCGTCACAGGGGCCGGTTCCGTCACGGTCGAGATGCCCTGTGAGCTGGGGTTGTGACGCGTTGACGCTCGTGACGGGTCTCTCCGGGGGCGGTAGGTAGCGGGTCCAGGCGTCGAGGAAGTCGTTGGCGGCGTAGCCGCGTTGTTGGGTGCCGCCGTCGAAGCGCAGGACGTGGCTGGCGATGCCGAACTCTTTGAGGATCGAGGCCAGGGTGCGCGGGGTGAGGCCGTTGGGTCCGTGGGTGGCCCAGGGGGCTTCGAGGTCGGCCTTGAGGGCGGCAAGCAGCTCGACGGAGAACGCGAGGATGTCCCGTTTGTAGCTGAAGTCGCTGCGGGTGGTGGTCCCTGTTGTCATGCAGCGAGTTGGTTGTCTTCAGTGTGAGTGGGGGGTGTGACGAAACCCTGTACGAACCCGCCGTCATCTCCACCGTGATGGCTGGCAACTGAAACTGATGACACCTTGATCGGACCGCGATGTTGGGAAGAAGGATGCGATGATGCCAAGCCCAAGGGTGGCCGGCGCCCTTGCCACACTCATTCTCTGCTTGGGTGCGTGCGCCACCGGAGAGGACTCCGCCCGGACATCGACGACGCCACCAGGGACGGCGACCAGCACTACCGCCATCACAGCGGAACCAGCAACGGCGAGCACGACCGTTGTGGACTCATCGACGATACTCTCGGAGCCAGGAGTCCTGAGAGGCGACGGACTCGGCCCGGTCAGGATCGGCGACGCCGAGGACGCGGCGATCGATGCGCTGACGTTGACGTTCGGGCAGCCAACCTCCGACGTCGTCAACGACGGTCCTTTCTCCGACGAGTTACGTTGCTGGGCGGCCCACGGGATTGCCTGCTACAGCTATCTTCGGGTCGTTGAGTGGGAGGAGTTCGGCCTGTCAGTTATCGTCAGCGACTGGGTCTTGTCCTCCAACGATGAGCCCGAGATTGTTCAGGCACCCCCCAACCTTCGCGGCTTCGAGTACACCGGAGGTCGGTCACCCGAGACGCTGCAGACAGCGCACGGAATAACGATCGGGTCGACGCTCGATGACCTCAGGGCCGCCTACGGGGATGACCTCAACCTCTCGGAAGACCCCTGCGCCTTCGACACCGAATACGGGTTCACCTTGCGGTCAGGGCCAACGATGCTCGGCGGACTTTGGGGCCAGCTTTCTCGAGAACCGATACCAGGACTGGTCGAGTCCATAGGGGCCGGAACGAATTTCAGCAACTGCTAGTGGTCCGTCGCTTGGATAGTGGGGTGGGTTCGGGTGGGTTGTATGCCCGT
>JAOUGY010000094.1 GCA_029865445.1 Acidimicrobiia bacterium
CGAGGTGTACACCGGCGGGTACTGGGCCGACCCCGATCGCGAGCCGGTGACCTGGACCGAGGCCGAGATGGGCCGCGCCATCTTCTACTACGAGGGTGTCGTCGACCAACGCTTCCTGACGGTGCATTCGTAGCGCAGTGCGCGGTGCGCAGTGCGCGGTGCGCAGTGCGCAGTGCGCAGTGCGCGATGCGCCAATCCGTTGCGATACCGATCCGCGCGACCGCCCAGGCCCTCTGGCCCGCCGCGCACAGCGCACAGCGCACCGCCTTCAGCCGGTCAGCAGGTCAACAGGTCGGCTGGTCAGCATGCTGGGGACTGGGGACTGGGGACTGGGGACTGGGGACTGGGGACTGGGGACTGGGGACTGGAGACTGGAGACTGGAGACTGGGTCTCGTTCTCGCATGCGGGACAGCATCCCACGACGCGGAACGGTGCCGGTACCGTCGCCGTGTGACCGATCGTCCCACCCAACCTCGCCCGTCGTTCCCACGAACCGAGCGCGACGAGGCCCCGATGTACCTCGCCCGGTACCTCGAACGTCAGGCCCGACACGGAGAAGCCGACGACGCCGATGACGATACGCCGCTCTACCTTCGTCGTTTTCGCCAGCGCCGAGAAACCGAATCCATCACCGAGTCACTTCCACCCCTCTACCAGCGTGTCGGCCACGGCATGCAGCAGTCCATGTCGGAGGACAATCGGACCAAAGAGATCTCGGCACCGCCCGGCGCCCGCAAGAAACTCGCCGCCGACATCTTCCTGATCCGCCACGGCGAGACGCAAGGCTATTCCACCGAGTCGGGGCTCACCCCCCTCGGGGCCTGGCAAGCCCACACCTATGGCCACACCATCGGAAAGCGAGTCTCGCCCGGCGAAACGGTCGTCCTCCGGTCCGCCGCCACCAACCGCGCCGGTCAGACGATCGAGAACATCCATCGCGGGCTCGCCGATGGCATCGCCATGTTCGAGAAGGACGTGAAACTCTTCGAACCGGAACCGATGGAAGAGTTCCGCAACTTCCAGGTCGCCACCCCCGACGGCCTGCGTGACGTCACATCGGCATTTCGCCAGTACTACTCGACGCTGGAAGAATTCGAACGGACATCGCTCGGGGACCGACCGATGTGGCTGGTCGAGGTCGACCGCTTCTGGCGGACCCAGCAGGGTGGCGGGGACCCCATCCAACACTGGCTCCAGATTCCGATGTTGCACTTCGAGCCGCCGGCGATGGTCGTGCGAAGGTTCTGGAGGGGCATCCAGCGCCTCGCCGGCGAGTTCCCCGGCGCCCGGATCCTCATCGCCACCCATTCGGGGCCGATCAGGGCGTTTGCCATCACCGCCCTCGGATACGACCCCGGCGAGCCGTACAACACCGAACACGTTCGAGTGAAGCTCTTCGAGGGAAGCCGAGAGGCGCTGGTCACCTATCGGAACCGCGCTCAGGAGATCGTCGTCCCCCAAATCGATCAGCTCCCCACGTGGGCACTCGACGAAGCGTGGACCGGATCGTCACTGGAACAGTGATCTGGATGAGGAGGAGAACGTGTGTGCAAGAGTTGCCCCACCGTTGCGAACTGGGACATCCCGTCTCCTCAGGCACAGGTGAGGAGGCATCGCCGCGTGGATGAGTTCATCGTTTGGTTCGATCAGTACTCGGACACCGACCATGCCAGGGTCGGTGGCAAGAACGCCAGCCTGGGCACGATGATCGGCGCCGGGTTGCCCGTGCCCCCCGGCTTCGCCGTCACCACCGACGCCTATCACACGCTTCGATCGCACTCCTCGATGCGCGATGAGGTGAACGGCCTGCTGGGACAGGTCGACTTCCGAGATCCTGCCGGATTGCGCCAGATCTCGGTCCACATCCGAAAGCTGATCGAGGAGACCGAGATCGACCCTCGGATCGACGCCGAGATCAGGCGGTCGTACGCGGACCTGTGCGAGCACTGCGACCTCGAGGACGTACCCGTCGCCGTTCGTTCGTCCGCCACCGCCGAGGACCTCCCGGATGCCAGCTTTGCCGGTCAACAGGACACGTTCTTGTGGGTGACGGGCGCCGATTCCGTTGTCGACCACGTCCGCAGATGCTGGTCTTCTGTGTTCACCGATCGAGCCATCGCCTACCGCCACGAGATGGACCACGACCATGAGGTCATCTCGATGGCGGTCGGTGTCCAGAAGATGGTCGACCCGAAGGCGGCGGGAGTCGCCTTCACGCTCAACCCCATGAACGGAGACCGCAGCCAGATCGCCATCGATGCGTCGTGGGGGCTGGGCGAGGCGGTCGTATCGGGCGAGGTGACACCGGACAACTTCCTCGTCGACAAAGTGCTCCGGGAAATCGTGGGCCGGATCATCTCCCCCAAGGCGATCGAGTACAGATTGAACGGTGACCGCCAGGTCGAGAAGCTCGACGTCGAAGAGGAACGGCAAATGGTGCCGTGCCTCACCGACGACGAGGTGAAGGCGGTCGCCGCCATGGCCCGCCGTGCCGAGCGCCACTACGGCTCGCCACAGGACGTGGAGTGGGCCATCGACCGTCACCTGCCCGACGGTGAGAACGTGATCCTGCTGCAGGCCAGGCCCGAAACGGTTTGGTCGCGGAAGGAAGCCAGACCCATCTCGAACGAGAAGTACGACCCGATGCGCTCGATCATCTCCACGCTCCTTTCGCCGATCCACTCCAAGGAGGGATGACCGGCCCACGACGAAACCACCCCCACTGAACCCGATCGCCCCCGACAGAGGAGACTCGATGGCAGAGAGCCGCTTTCCCAGCCCGTTCGACATCCCCACCCCGCCTGGCGCCGAAGGGTGGGAGGAGATGTATACGTACTCGTCGCTTTTCAGCGAAGGAAGGCGCGAGTACGAGGAAGCCAGGTTCTGGTTCTGGGACTCGATGCACTGGGGTTGGGTCATGTCGCCGTGGGACGCCACCCATCTGGAGCAGGCGATCGCATCGCTCAGCCAGTACAACACCCGGCACTACCTCATTCCGCCCGCCAACGGCATCGACTACCGGGTTCTCATGGGCGTCCCCTACTTCTCTCCCGTGACCATCGAGGACGGCCCGACCATCGAGTCGCGGGTCCCCCACTTCATGGAGCGTGCCGGCCACTACTTCATGAACTGGAACGACCTCTACGAGTCGTGGCTGGGGAAGGTCAAGCAGAACATCGCCGACATCGAGGCCATCGACTTCTCGCCGCTCCCCGAGATGGAACCGATCGACGTCGTCACGGGTGGTCGGGGCGAAGGTCACGGCTGGGACATCCAAGAGCAGTACCACAGGTTCAAGGATCTCAGCCTCAGGATATGGCAGTACCACTTCGAGTTCCTGAACCTCGGCTACGCCGCATACTTGGACTTCTTCGGGTTCTGCAAGCAGGCGTTCCCGGGCATTCCCGACCTAGCGATCGCCAAGATGGTGGCGGGGATCGAAGTGGATCTGTTCCGTCCGAACGAGGAACTGAAGAACCTGGCTCACAAAGCCGTCGAACTCGGCGTGGCGGACGCATTCACGAACGCAGATCCCGGGGCCGTCGAGGCGGCGCTCGCCACCGACGCCGGCCGCCAGTGGCGAGCAGCGTGGGACGCGGTTGAGAACCCGTGGTTCAACTTCAGCTCTGGCACCGGTTTCTACTACTACGACAAGACCTGGCTTCAGGACAAGTCGGTCCCCTATGGCTTCATCCGCGACTACATCGACAAGATCGAAGCGGGAGAGGACATCTCCCGGCCGATGGAAGCGATCGTCGCCGAGCGTGATCGGATCGTTTCGGAGTATTCCGAGCTTCTGCAGACCGACGAAGACAGAGAGGCGTTCAACGGCAAGCTGGGCTTGGCCCGCACCGTGTTCCCCTACGTGGAGAACCACAACTTCTACATCGAGCACTGGTCGATGTCGACGTTCTGGAAGAAGTCTCGAGAACTCGGAGAGATGCTCGTCAAGGAGGGATTCTTCGCGGACGCCACGGATCTGTACTACGTCAAGCGCGATGAGATGGACGAGTTGTTGTGGGACCTGTACTCGGCGTGGGCAGTCGGAGCACCGCCCGCCGGACCCACTCACTGGCCCAGCATCATCGAACGTCGCCGGAGGATCGTAGAAGCCCTCAAGCAGGTGAAGCCGCCGAAAGCCCTCGGGGAGCCACCCGCGGTGGTGACCGAACCATTCACCATCATGCTGTGGGGCGTGACAAGCGACTCTGTGAAGACGTGGCTCGGGTCGGCGGAAGGCGCCAACGAGCTGACCGGAATGGCAGCTTCTCCGGGCACGGCCGAAGGGCCTGCCCGGGTAGTGTTCAGCGCCGACGACATCGGCGACGTCCAGGACGGCGAGATCCTCGTTGCGCCGATCACCGCGCCCTCGTGGGCTCCGGTGTTTGCCAAGATCCAGGCGACGGTGACCGATATCGGCGGTGTGATGAGCCACGCTGCCATCGTGTGTCGCGAGTATGGGATCCCAGCCGTCACGGGCACCGCCTATGGGACCCGGGAGATCAAGACTGGTGACATGATTCGAGTCGACGGCAACGCGGGAACGGTCACCAAGCTGTAGAGCGTCGACAGCGGGGAGTCGCCGGCTGGACCCGGCGGGCGACTCCACGAAGCCGACGACCAGGGAGTAGGACATGCTGAGCAAGGAACAGAATGACGCCCTCACCAGGGTTGGCCCAGGCACGCCGATGGGAGACCTGCTCCGGATGTACTGGTATCCGGTCGCGTTTCAGAAGGACCTGGATGACTGGCCCATCAAGAAGGTGCGCCTCCTGGGCGAGGACTTCGCCCTGTGGAAGACACCCGAGGGTGGCTACGGAATCATGCAGGAGCGGTGTCCTCACCGCCACGCGTCGATGGTGTACGGGGTGGTGGAGCCCGGCGGTCTCCGGTGCGGATACCACGGCTGGAAGTTCGACTGCGACGGAGTGTGCACCGACCAGCCGGCCGAGCCGGACAAGAGCTCGTTCAAGGAGAACATCAAGGCGTTCGCCGGCAAGGCGGAGGCGATGGGCGGCATGGTTTGGGTCTACATCGGCCCCGACCCGGCGCCCGAACTCCCCCGCTTCGACGTGTTCGTCGATCCCGGCTTCAAGGATGCGGGCCATTCGGTTTTGCCGTGCAACTGGCTCCAGATCATGGAGAACTCGGTCGACCCCCACCACGTCGAGTGGCTCCACGGCAACTACTTCCGGTTCATCGGCGAGCAGAAGGGCTTCGTCGCCCCCACCGGATTCCAGAAGAAGCACGTCAAGGTGGGCTTCGACGCAATGGAGTGGGGAATCCTCAAGCGCCGGGTTCTCGAGGGCAACACCGAAGATATGGACGACTGGGCGATCGGACACCCTCTGGTGTTCCCGTACTGCATGCGGGTGGGCGGCGCCGGCATCGAGCAGATGCAGATCCGGGTCCCGATCGATGACACCCACACCTGGACGCTGTTCTACTCGAACCATCAGCCCGTGGGGCTCACCGAGTTCCCCGACCAGATCTACCCGGAGAGCTACGAATACAGGTGGCTCGACGACAAGGGCGAGCACATCGTCGACTACATCGAAGGCCAGGACGTGATGGCCTGGGTCACCCAGGGCGACATCACGGACCGGACGGCCGAACACATCGGCAAGTCCGACATCGGCGTAGTCATGCTCCGTCGTATGTTCCGTGAACAGATGGCGCTGGTGGCCGAGGGCAAGGACCCGACCGTAGCGTTCACCCGGGAGAAGCACGACCGGATCGGACTCCCGTGCGAGAAGGACAAGTTCGGGGTCAACTTCCTCGAGTTCGCACTCGCCTGGCTGGAGATGGGGTCGTCGCGCTACTCCCCCGCGCTCGACACCATCAAGAAGCTGCACATCGACGCCGCCTCGATCCGGGGCGACATGCCCGGCCAGAACCTCGTCGTCCCGGGCCAGTGAAACCGGTCGTCCGATCTGCCGACAATTACCCCAACCACGTCGAGCCGCCGGAACCCGTCAGGGACCGGCGGCTGACGGGTTCGCACTGGTGGGATCCCGATCGCATCCGCCACGTCGAGGACATGCCCCGCCACTGCCCTTCCTGTGGCTCTCACATCGTCGATGACGGCGGCATCGCCATCGAGTACTGGGAAGCTGACCAGCGGGTCTACCACACCTGGTGCCATGACTGCGGATGGGCCGGTGACATCACCCGTGTCACCCGAATGATCGGCCACGAAGCCGAGCACTGATCCGAAGGGCCGGCTCGCATCGACCCGATCAGGACATCGCAACCTCCGCGAAGCCGACTACCCATTGCAATGCGATTCGCTATGCTGAACGCATGACACAACTCGTCACCCGTATCGATGAGGACCTGGCCCAAGCCATCGACCGTCTCGTCGCAGAGGGTGTCGTCGACTCGCGTTCCGATGCCGTCCGCAAAGGCCTGCATGTGCTCGTCGAGCAGGCACGCCGCCGGCGTACCGCCGAGGCGATCGTCGCCGGGTACACCAGCATTCCGCAAGGCGACGATGACCTGAACTGGTCCGACGAGGCAACCGTACGGATGATCGCCGACGAGCCGTGGTGACACCTCAGCAAGGTGAGATCTGGTGGGCCGAAGCCGAAGACAAGCGTCGCCCCGTTCTGATCGTGACCCGATCCGAAGCCATCGGCGTTCTCACGTGGATCCTCGTGGCCCCCGTCACCCGCACTGTCAGGGACATCCCAACCGAAATCCAACTCGATGAACGTCACGGGGTGGGCCAGGCCTGCGCCGCTTCCTTCGACAACCTCCAACCGATCCGGCGGTCGTATCTCACCGAGCGAGTCGGCGCCCTGCCGTTCGCAAGGAGCGAGATCTGCCAGACCCTGGCGGCGATGGTCGATTGCTGAGCAGACGACTCGATCGTCGGTGGTCCCCGACCTCGCTCATGGGAGTAACTTCGGTCGGTTCTGTCCTCAGGTGAAGGCCTCTCAGAGGGCGCGCACGGCCCCCATCCGCTATGTTCGATTTTGGAAGGGGAGCAGAAATCGGTCGAATGGCCGGAATCGGACTGGGGAGGTCCTGTGAAGATCACACGACGATGGGTCGGCGTGGCTGCAGTGTTCATGCTGCTGGCATCCGCCGTTCCCGCATTTGCGCACAAGAGCGACGGATACCTGACGCCACAGGATCCGCTCTTGGCACTGGCCGACCACCTGCCGAGCGCATCGAGCGTGACGGCAATCATCAACTCGGGCGATCAACTGGGAGACTTCGAGTTCCGGGGAATCCCCGACGGCGTCGGCATCATGCCGGGGCCCACCAAGGACACGGTCGACGTATTCGTCGCCCACGAGGAGTCCACGGTTCCGTTCTTCGGCTTCGCCGATCAGCAGGACGCGTCGGTTTCTCGCCTGACGCTCGACCGTAAGACCGGTGCAGTCCTCGACGCGGCCGTGGTATTGGGCCCGGAGGAAGGGTTCCTTCGCTTCTGTTCGGCCTTCATGGCGGGGCCCGATGAGGGATTCGACAATTACACATTCTTCCTCAACGAGGAGTCGAACGACGTGATCGAGGTCCCGGACGGCGCGGCATACGGCGCCGACCCGGCTTTCGCTCCCGACAACCTCCGTCAGGCCGGGTATGCGGTGGCACTGCGACCGGAGACCGGCGAGTTCTCGATCATCCAGGGCATGGGACGGCTGAACCATGAGAACACCATTGCGCTCCCCAACTGGGGCAACCGCAAGGTCATCCTGACCACGGACGACACCTTCGCAGGGCCCTCGGCGCAGCTCTACATGTACCTCGCCGACAACGAGGACGACCTCTGGGAAGACGAGGGAAGCCTGTGGGCGTTCCAGGTCACCGCCGTCGACGGACATCCGGTCGACCCGGGCGATGCCTTCAACGGCGCCAACGACTATGTCGACCTCGACGTTGGGGAGGTCATGTCGGGTCGCTTCATCCCGGTCCCCGACGACATCGCAGACGGCATAACCGCCGACGCTCCACAGGACGCGCTCGAGAATTGGTCGAACGCGAACAACGTCTTCCAGTTCATCAGGCTCGAGGATCTCGCATACGATCGCAACGACCCGCACAAGGTCTATATCGCCGACACGGGTCGCAACCGCGTGGTTCCCGACCCGGCCACCGGACGCCTCATGCGCGGGCCCACCGGTACGGTCGGCCTGGCGGACAACGGCTCGATGTTCGTCATGGAGTTCAATCCGGGGAACCCGAAGGTCGTGGACGCCTTCTACGTGCTCGCTCAGGGCGATGACCCGAATCGCGACGCGTACGTCCCGTTCCGTGCGCCGGACAATGTCGATACGAGCCGCCGAAGCCTCATGGTTCAAGAGGATGCAGACGACGCCAAGATTTGGCGTCACAACCTGAGGACGGGTGGGTGGGATGTCGTCGCCACGGTGACGGATCCCGACGGTGAGTCCTCCGGGATCACCTGGGCGCCCGACTCGTTCGGACAGGGGCATTGGCTGGTGACCATCCAGGGGCACGGCGCCAATGTCGCCGAGGAGGTGATCGACGGCGTGACCGTCAAGACCGAATCGGGTCAGCTGGTGCTGATGAGGATTCCCGGCACCTGACAACAGCCGTCCAATCAAGGGGCCTCCAGCCGTGACCGGCTGGGGGCCCCTTGTTCTTGAAAGCGTTTGGAAAGCGCCGGCAGGCATTGTGACATCACCGAGTGGGGTGCTCGGGGCTAGGGCCTGTGGGGCAAGGCCGGCAGAAAAGGGGGTGGGGCGGATCGTCGTCAGGGGTGTTCGACGGTCCGCCTCCTTTTTTGCCATCATGCGCGTTGTGCGAATCAGCATCTCGACGGTGGGCTCCCGCGGAGACGTCGAACCGTTCGTCGCCTTGGCGCGAGGCCTCCGGGAACGGGACCATCAGGTCGCGGTCGCCACCCATGAGCGATTCCGCGACGAGATCGAGCAGATGGGCCTCGGCTTCATCCCGATCCCCGGCGACCCCCAGGCGGTGCTCACCACCACACCGGGCCGGCGGCTCCTCACGGGGCCGGGCGGAAATCTCGCCTTCGCCCGTCGTTTCCTCCATGTCCTACGGCCTTGGTTCCGGGACCTCGCCTCGGTGACACCGACCCTCGTGGATGGCTTCGACGTCGCGGTATACACACCCCTCACGTTCACGGTATGGCACTACGCACAGACCTGCCGGGTCCCAACTGTGATGGCGAGTCTCCAGCCGCTTCATCCGACCCGGGACTTCTCGGCGGTTGCGACTGGAGGCATCGATCGCAGCCCGTGGCTGAACCGGCTCTCCCACTCGGCGTCGCAACAAGCGTTCTGGCAGCCGCTCCGGAGTCAGGTCGACCGGTGGCGGCGGGACACGCTGGGCCTGCCCGAACTCGGAATCCGCGGTCCGTTCGCCCATGTGGCGGCTCAGGAGAGACAACTGTTTGGATTCTCGCCAACCCTCGTGACGCCGCCGAAGGACTGGCCGGCCGGCATCACCGTCACCGGAGCCTGGCACAACGACGGCGCCAAGGCGGACACCGAGACGCTCGAGGAGTTCATCGCTGCCGGCTCCCCACCGGTGTTCATCGGTTTTGGCTCGATGATCGACCCGGAACCCGAGAGGCTGATCGCCACGATACGAAGCGCAGCCCGCCTTTCGGGTCACCGAATCGTTCTCGGTACCGGATGGACGACGTTTGCGGACGCCGGCGACGAGAGCCTCTTCCTTCTTCCGTACACGCCGTATGGCCGGGTGTTCCCCAAGATGGCGGCAATCGTCCACCACGGTGGGGCCGGAACCACCCACGCCGCTCTCAGGGCAGGCGTTCCCCAGGTGGTAGTGCCACACTTCGCCGACCAGGGTTTCTGGGCTCAGCGACTCCGGCGAATCGGTGTTGCCACACCACCGTTGACCCGCCGCAATCTCGACGCCGGTGGTCTCGCCCACCGCATGTCCGCGTGCCGGGTTCCCGAGCTACGGTCGAGGGCGAGCATGGTGGGCAGGATGGTGAGGGCGGAAACCGGGGTGGAGAACGCAGTCGCGGCGATCGAAGAACTCGTGACCCGGAAATCGGCGTAGAGTGTTTGGGCGATGACGCCCACGACCGACACGAGCTGGACCAAGGAGAGCTGGCGGGCGCGGCCGGCGCTGCAGCAGCCTGCATACCCAGACGACGCTCACCTCGAAGACGCCCTGGCCAGGCTCGCCGCGCTCCCCCCGATCGTTGTCTCGTGGGAGGTCGACCAGCTGAGGCACAGGCTCGCGGCGGCCCAACGCGGCGAGGCGTTCGTTCTTCAGGGCGGCAACTGCGCCGAGACGTTCGCCGAGTGTGAGTCGGATTACATCGCCAGCCAGCTCAAGGTCTTGCTCCAGATGAGCTTGGTGCTGCTGCACGGCCTGAAGCGACCGATCGTTCGCATCGGACGGATGGCCGGGCAGTACGCCAAACCTCGTTCGTCGGATTTCGAGACGCGCGAGGGAGTGACCCTCCCCAGCTTTCGGGGCGACAACGTCAACAGGGCCGAGTTCACGGCCGAGGCCCGCACGCCCGACCCCGAACTCCTCCTCCGCGGCCACGAACGCGCTGCCCTGACCTTGAACTTCGCTCGTGCCCTGGTCGACGGCGGCTTCGCCGACCTCCACCATCCCGAGTACTGGGATCTCCGCTGGGTGGAGCATTCTCCTCTGAAGGACGAATTCCACCGGATCGCCGGTTCGATCGCGGATGCCCTCGACTTCTTCGAAGGCATGAGCGGGCTGCGGGTCCACGAGGCATCCCATGTCGACTTCTTCGCCAGCCACGAAGGCCTGCATCTCCAGGCAGAGACGGCTCAGACTCGCTACCTCCCACATCAGGAGCGCTGGTACAACCTGGCGACCCACATGCCGTGGATCGGTCTGAGGACGGCGCATCTCGACGGCGCCCACGTCGAGTATTTCCGGGGCATCTCCAATCCGATCGGCGTCAAGATCGGACCCGACATGGACCCGGAGTGGATCGCCGGGCTGGTCGAGATACTCAACCCAGATGACGTGCCGGGCCGCCTCACGCTGATCCATCGCTACGGCGCCGATCGGGTGGAGGACCGTCTCCCTGAGGCGATCGAAGCGGTCAAGAACACCGGGAAGTCTGTTCTGTGGCTCACCGACCCCATGCACGGCAACACCGAGACGAGTTCGGGGGGCCTCAAGACCCGCAAGTTCGAGAACATCCTGTCGGAGGTGGAGCAGAGTTTCGAGATCCACGCCCAGATGGGGTCACACCTGGGCGGCGTCCACATCGAAGTCACCGGCGAGGACGTGACAGAGTGCACCGGGGGAGCCCGCGGTCTCACCGACCTCGACCTCGATCGGGCCTACCGCTCCACGGTGGATCCGAGACTCAACTACGAACAGGCGTTGGAGATGGCCCTATTGGTGGCCGACAAGGCCCGGCGCACCTGACACGACCCACCGGCCACCGCCACCGGACAGGCCCACCCACACTTTTCACGCACGAGAAGCAGCAATGTGCTGCTTCTCGTGCGTGAAAAGTAGCATCACTCGTCGCGGAGGAGCCGGCGGAGGATCTTGCCCGACGCCGATTTGGGGATGGCGTCGAGGAAGCGGACCTCTCGAACCTGCTTGTAGTGGGCGACCTGACCCGCGACGAAGGCCATGATGTCCTCGGCGCTCGCCTCCTGGCCGGGCTTGAGCACGACATACCCGACGGGGATCTCGCCCGCTTCGTCGTCAGATCGGCCGATGACGGCGGCATCGGCGACGGCGGGATGGGTGAGCAGCAGCGACTCCAACTCGGCCGGCGGCACCTGAAATCCCTTGTACTTGATGAGCTCCTTGAGACGGTCGACAACGTAGAGGTGCCCATCCGAATCGATGTGCCCGATGTCGCCTGTGTGTAGCCATCCTTCATCGTCGATCGTGGCGGCGGTGGCATCCGGGTTGTTGAGGTATCCCTTCATCACCTGCGGACCGCGCACCCACACCTCACCGTCCACGTCGAGCCCCAACGGCTCACCGGTCGTCGGGCTCACGATGAGGGTCTCGGTGTTGGGTGCGGTCACCCCTACCGATCCGGGCTTGAAGGCGCCGGGCGGGGTGAGGTGAGAGACCGGAGACAGCGGAGCGG
>JAOUGY010000095.1 GCA_029865445.1 Acidimicrobiia bacterium
GGTGAGATGGATGTGAGCCGTTCGCCGACGGCACGAGCTGCGGCAGCCATACGGATGGGGTCCATCCAGAGGTGGGGGTCCCCGTCGGCATGGTTCTCTTCTGATCCTTGGTGTTCCTCGCCTTCCTCGTGGGTCCCGGAGAAGGGGATGGGATCGACGAACTCGGCGATTCGGATCACCGTGACGCCATCGGCCTCGGCGGCCGTGAGGATGTCACCGAGTGCTTCCTCGAGGCCGAGGCCGTTTGCGATCACGACGTCTGCCGCCCTGAGTGCCGCTCCTTGCTGGGCCGAGGGTTGATATTCATGCGGATCAGCTCCCACGGGCATCAACACCTCCACGATTCCTTGGTCGCCGACGATCTGGGAGGCGACATCACCGAGGATGGTGGTGGTTGCTACGACCCGAAGTGAGCTGTCCGTGCCATCTGACGACGTGCCGCATGCGGCGACAACGATGACGGCGATGCTCGCGAGGAGGCGCGACGCCGGCCCGACTCTCACGGCGTTCTCGACTTGCCCGCAATAATGAGAATCGTTATCATAATCGAACGGTACCCATGCCGGAGGCGAAATGACAAGTCAGACGAGGGATCGTGAGGTCGAGTCTCGGCTCCGAGCCCGCGACGTGCGCTACACGTCCGGTCGCAAGAGGGTCGTGGCAGCCCTGGCGTCGGCCCATGGACCTCGATCGGCTGCCGAGCTCAACGCCGAACTCCTTCCCGACGTGCCCCTGTCGTCGCTCTATCGGACGCTGGCCGTGCTCGAAGACGCCGGGATCGTGTCACCCCATTTCGGGGCGCGCGGCGTGACCCGGTACGAGCTGGCAGAGTGGCTCCGCGGACATCACCACCATCTCATCTGCGTCGACTGTGGGTCGGTCGACGATGTGGCAGTGCCATCCGATCTCGAAACCGAGGTACGCCGTCTCGTAGACGACATCGGCATGCTCGCCGAGTTTGCCCCTGTCAATCACGCTCTCGAGATCGAGGGTCGGTGCGCGCGGTGCGCATGACCGACCTTGCAGTCGAAGCCTCGGACCTCGAACTGGGCTACGGGGCCGGGCTCGTCCTGGCCGCCTCCAGCTTCGTCGTGCCGATGGGAGGGATCACCGCGGTGATCGGTCCCAACGGCTCCGGCAAGTCAACGCTCCTCAACGCCATTGCGGGACTCATCGAGCCACTCGCCGGCCACCTCCGTGTGCCGGCGCACGCCAAGGGGCTGCATCGGATCTCCTATGTTCTCCAGTCCACCAAAGTCAGCGATCATCTTCCGATCTCGGTCGGTGAGGTGGTGGCCATGGGCCGCTACGCCCACCTCGGCCCGCTTGGCCGACTGGGCCAGAAGGACCGCGATGCGATCGCAGATGCGATGGAGCGCACAGGAATAGTGGCGATCAGGGATCGTCAGATACAAGAACTCTCCGGTGGCCAGCGCCAGCGCGCGTTCGTGGCCCAGGGCCTGGCCCAAGAGCACGATCTGCTCCTCCTCGATGAACCTCTCAGCGCGGTGGACATCACGACGGCCCATGCCATCGACGAAGTGATTCACGAGGAGAAGCAGCGGGGCTGCACGGTGATTCTCACCACCCACGACCTATCGGAGGCGAGCGTCGCGGATCACGTGCTTCTTCTGGCGGGCAGAGTGATTGCCTCCGGCCCGCCGCACGAGGTCCTCACAGGCCCCAACCTCGCCGCTGCCTACGGTCCGGCCGTCCTCCACCTCAATCAGTCCGGCATGTTCATCGACGACCATGCACACCGTCCAGCCGCCAGCCGCCACGTTCACGGCGAACGGTCGATCCACCCCGAAGCGGCGCCGGGCGACCTCCACGTCGACTGATCACCGAAGAACGGCTCGGGTCGGGTCGAAGGCGATACACTCGCCGCCATGGCCACGGTGACACACGAGCCCCAGAACGACGAGGATCGTCCAAGATTCCGCCCCCCGACCGCGTCGCAGGCCCTCATGGTGTTGGCGGTACTCGCCACCGTGGGCACGCTTGCTCTGTGGCCGCTCGGAAAGCTTCCCGGGCACTTCGAGCCCGAGGTCGGCAGGGAAGTGTTCGGCAACATCCCCGGCGCGCTCGAGGCGGCCTTCTACGTGGCGACCGCCACGTTCCTCGGTATCAGCCTCTATCTCTTCTCGTTGAGGGCCCGCAACTGGCAGCGGGGGCAGTCCGAGAACCGGACCGGTGATTGGGGCGCCCGATACAAACGCCTCGAGCAGGGCCTGCGCATGAAGACTTTGCTTCGGGACAGACAGGCGGGCCTCATGCACGCCATGGTCTATTACGGGTTCGTGGTCTTGTTCCTCGGGACAGTCACGTTGGAGATCGACCATTTGCTGCCAACGGGCGCGAAGTTCCTCCAGGGTGGGGTGTATCAGTTCTACAGCTTCGTCCTCGACCTGGCGGCACTCGTCTTCCTGGGCGGGCTGAGTTGGGCCTTCGTCCGTCGGTACATTCAACGTCCATGGCGGCTCCGTTCGAAGACCAAGCCGGAGGATGCCTGGATTCTCACACTCCTCGCCGTGATCGGTGTGACGGGACTGCTCACGGAAGCGGCCCGCATTTCGCTGATGGGACGGCCCGACTTCGAGGTGTTTTCGTTCATCGGCTACCCGCTGTCGCAGTTGTTCGCCGAATCCGGTGCGGGTGACTGGCACCGGGTGTTCTGGGTGGCGCACGCCGGGGCGTTCCTGGCTTTTCTCGTGATGCTCCCCACCACCAAGCTGCGCCACATGGTGACCTCCCCCGCCAACATGTTCCTCGCCGAAAAGGACCGGCCGAAGGGGGCGATGAAGCCCATGCCCAACCTCATGGAGGTGGAGGACATCGAGGTCATCGGAGCCGCCGAGATCACCGAGTTCACCTGGAAGCAACTCTTCGACACCGACGCCTGCACTATCTGCGGACGCTGCACGTCGGTGTGCCCGGCCAACCTGACCGGAAAGCCCCTCGATCCTCGGGAGATCGTCCTCAAGACGGGTGAGGTGATGTCTGCGACAGGGTCCCCCGCAGTGTCGACTCCCGTCAGCTTGGCGCAAGGGATCGTCATCGATTCCGAGCGAGTTCTCGACCGTGTCCAACCGGAAGAGGTGTGGAGCTGTACGTCGTGCAAGGCGTGCGACGAGATCTGTCCGGTGAACATCGAGATCCTCGACAAGATCCTCGACATGCGGCGGTATCTGTCGCTCATGGAATCGAACTTTCCTTCTGAACTCGGCAAGGCGTACGTCGCGATGGAGAACCAGGGCAACCCGTGGGGAATGGGTCAGCAGGGCCGAGCCGACTGGACCAAGAAGCTCGACTTCGAGGTCAAGATTCTCGGTGAGGATGGCGTGACGTCCGCGGAGTACCTCTGGTACGTGGGATGCGCCGGTAGCTTCGACGACCGCAACCAGGCCGTGACGCTCTCGCTCGCCAAGCTGCTGCACGAGGCAGGGATCGATTTCGCCATCCTCGGTCCACGCGAGATGTGCAACGGTGACCCCGCACGCCGCTCCGGCAACGAGTACGTGTGGCAACAACTCGCACTCCAGAACATCGAGACCTTCGACGATCTTGGCGTCAAGAAGGTCATCACCCAGTGTCCCCACTGCTTCAACACGCTCGCCAACGAATACCCGCAGATGGGCGGTGACTACGAGGTGGTGCACCACACCGAGCTGCTGGCGGAGCTGCTCCGGTCCCAGCAAGTCAGCGGACGAGACGCCGCGTCGATGCCGCGCAAGAAGGTGACCTACCACGACCCCTGCTATCTAGGTCGCCACAACGACATCTACATCGCTCCACGTGAGGTGGTGGCCGCCACCGGCAACGTGGACATGGTCGAGATGCCCAGGCACGGAACACGCGGCCTGTGTTGTGGCGCCGGCGGTGCCCGCTTCTGGATGGAAGAGCACACGGGCAAGAAGATCAACATCGAGCGGGCCGAAGAGGCCCTCGCCACTGGTGCCTCCGAGATCGCCGTGTCCTGTCCGTACTGCTACGTCATGATCGACGACGGTGTGAAGGAACTCGGTAGGGGCGACGACGTCCGGGTCCGAGATGTTGCCCAACTCCTCGTCGACGGCTACGAGTAGCGCGAATTCTCGGCTTGGTCGGGATTTCGATGTCGGCCAGGCCGCGATAGTCTTGCCTTGGGCAATCAACACAGGGCAGGGGCAATGGACGCTTTGGAAGGCGCTCCGGAGGCAGCGCACAGGACGCCTTCGGCGGTGGTCGTCGGCTTCGACGACGACCTCGTTCGTGCAATAGAGACTCTCGGATGGGACGCCACCCGGGTCGATGATCTCACCGAGGTTTCGCTCGACTCGACCGTCATGATCATCGCCGGCGGCCACGTCGAACTCGCCGACGACGGCCCGTACCTCCTTTTGATCGGAGACTCGCTACACGATGGGCGTGACGGCGTGGGGCGGGTCTCGTCGCTTGCCCAAGTCGAGCTGTCTCGTCTCGACATCGAGGATGACGCTCCTCAGGCGTTCACATCCGCGATCAATGGCCTGCAGCTGTCGACCGTCGACGAAACGGCCTGGTTTTCGGGTCTCACTTTCACCGAACACACCGTCGCCCGCCCCCTCGTCACATCGGGTGGCACGACGGTGGTCGCTCTCTACGACCGCGGGGAGGGCGTCGGACTCGCCGTGCCTGCCGCCGCAGATCCGATCGAGTGGTTTCGGGCGTTCGCCGAGCACATCCACAACCTCGACCCCGATCGGGTCCCGTATTCCCCGCCACGGGTGGCCCGCCCCGACGAGTGGCGCACGGCGTCCGAGCTGGAGGTCATGGCCCAGCTTCAACGTATCGACGAGGAGATCGCCGAACTCGCCCGCTGGCGGGAAGAGGCCGCTGCCTCGTTGCTCGAAGCGACCCAGGATGCCGAACTCGGTGAACGGTGGCTGCTGTGGGCCGACAGCGACGAACTGGTCGGGTCGGTCCGCATGACCCTCGAGGAGCTCGGGTTCCGGGTCGAGGAGATCGAGCGGGACGACCGTGAACAGCTGCAGGTCCTCTCCGATGAACATCCCGATTGGGTCGGGATCGTGGATACGTCGGCTTGCGATGGCGCGGTGAGCGTCTCGGAGCTCCGGAGGGTCAACCAGCACCTCCTTGCGTACGTCGCCGAGTGCGGTAGCCAGCCCGATTCCGTGTGGTGGGTCGTCAACGACCATCGCCGTCTCGATCCCAGCCGCCGGCCGGACTCCTTCGTGGATCTGTCCGACGCCCTCGGTCTCGTGGACGTGATGGCCGTGTCGACCCGCGATCTGTTCCGTTTGGGCCGGGACGTGGCACGGGAGCGCCTCGACCCCGAGGCAGCCCGCAAGCTCCTGACGTCGCCGGGTCCGGGTGTCTTCGCCCATCCCCAACAGGCACACGAGGACGGGGTCTGAACGGGTCGATCGCCGGAGCGAGTCCCACGACGACCGAGGGTCTCGGCCCCGTTGAACCTCGCCGGCGTCCGGCCACCTGGACTAGTCCTTCCGGGTCGGTCGGAACTGGGTCTTAAGACCTACTCGGGGTCAGATACCTTGATGAGCGGGCAACAACGGGACTATCCAATGTCACGCAGAAACGAATGCAGGAATGGACAGCACCAGTACACCTACTGTGCGAGCGAGATCGCTGGGATCAAGCGCAGCGTGTGTAATGGGTGCGGCTCGGTATCGATCGACCTCACGGCGGTCGACACGGTGACGAAGGTGAGCGAGCGTCTCACATCTGTCCGCAGGGCCGGCCTTTTCGGAGGCGTCGGCGAAACCGACCTCCTGGTCGCCTCCGGACGGGGCTGAGTATTCGAGACTGAGGGACATCGCTGGGGAGAGGAAGTGGGGCGGCCGGCTCGGTCGCCTCACTTCGCGTCCACGGTACGATCAGGAGCGATGCGCAAGCTCACTCTGATCACGGCGGCACTCGTCGTCGTCGCCTGCAGCTCCCAGGAGACAACTCCAACGATTCCCGGGTCCGACGACGTGGTGGCGGTTCCCTCGACCTCGCAGGAGACCTCTACGACGGTCGGTCGAGTGTCGTTCGAACAGGCTTCTCTCGAGTTCACCGAGTGCATGCGAGAAGCGGGGCTCGACTTTCCCGACATCCGCCTCGATTCGGAGGGCCGACCGCAACTGGGCGAGCTCCTCGACGAGTTGGACACGGAGACCACCGAATTCCGAACCGCGCTCACGGCCTGTGCACCGATTCTGACCCAGGCAGGCGCGTTGGAGTTGTCGTCGGATCCGGAGCTGCAGGCCGTCATCATCGATCAGCTCGCATCGTTCTCCGAATGCATGCGCACGAACGGTGTCGCGGGCTTCCCCGACCCGGTACCCGGTTTCAACGGCACCGGGTCGCCCTACTTGCTGGGCCAGATCCCATTCGACGACCCGGATTTCGAGACCGCCGCCCAAGAGTGTCAGGGTCAGCTCGGCGACATCGGATTGCAGGGTTGACGTGCGCAGAGTCGCGAGCTTCGGCTTTGTGACGTTGCTCGTGGCGGCGGCGGCCATCGCCGGCTACGCCGTCAAGTCGTCCCAGCCCTCCGACTCCCAGCCTGTGGTGTCGGTGCCAACTGAAACCGTCGCCGTGGTTCGAACCGATCTGGTCCAGGTCGAAACCCTCCAGGGCAGGCTCGAATACGGAGACCGCCGGGTCGTCAGATCGGGTCGGGCCGGGACGATCACCTGGATGCCAGGTGAGGCAACCCGGCTCGAGCGTGGTTCGATGGCGTTCGAGGTCGACGGAGTGCCTGTTGTCGTCATGATCGGAGACCGTCCCGCGTGGAGGTCGCTGGCGGACGGTGTCGACGACGGCCAGGACATCCGTCAACTCGAGGAGAATCTCGTCGCCCTCGGTTTCGGCCCCGAGGACTGGGAGCCGGACGAGGAATTCGACGCCGACACCGGCGACGCGGTCGAGGACTGGCGCGCCGAACTGGGACTTCCCGAGAGCGACGGAGTGGAACTCGGCGAAGTGCTGTTCACTCCTGACCCGATTCGAGTCGGGTCCCACATCGCGGCCGTGGGCGACCCTGTGAGCCTCGGTGGACCCGTGTTCGATGGCTCGGGACTGGCGCAACAGGTCGTCTTGGACCTCGATCCGACCGATCTGGAACTCGTTGCAGAAGGTATGGCCGCCACCGTCGTCCTTCCCACCGATGAACGGATCGACGGCACCATCACTCGAGTCGGTCGGGTCGTCCGACAGTCGGGGCCGGAACCCGATGCCGCCGGCGTGATCGAGGTGGTCATCGATGTCGGTCCGACACGTCTCGATCTCGATGGATCGCCGGTCGACGTCGAGATCGAAAGCGAGCGGGCTGCCGGGGTGTTGGCCGTTCCGGTGCGGGCGCTGATCGCCCTCTCCGACGGAGGCTACGCGGTCGAAGTCGGCGACAACCTCATAGGCGTCGAAACCGGTGATTTCGCGGGCGGTCTGGTGGAGATACGAGGAGCCATCGACGAGGGCGACCTCGTGATTGTCCCGAGGTGAGCATGCCCGTGCTTCGGCTTCGCCAGGTACACAAGACGTATCCCGGCCCACCTCCCGTCGAAGCGATCAGGGGTGTGGACCTCGACATCGACCCCGGGGAGATGGTGGCGATCGTCGGACCGTCCGGTTCCGGCAAGACGACGCTCCTGCATCTCATGGGTGGCCTGGACCGGCCCAGTTCGGGTCTCGTCGAGATAAACGGGGTAGATGTGTCCAGAGTCTCGGACCGTGAACTGTCGGGCCTCCGGGCCGCCAAATTGGGGTTCGTCTTTCAGGAGTTCTTCCTTCTGGCCGGTGTCACGGCCCTCGACAATGTCGCTCAGGGTCTGGTGTATCGAGCGGTACCTCCAAGGGATCGGCGGAAGCTGGCCGCGGTAGCGCTCGAGAAGGTGGGCCTCGGTGATCGGATGACCCATCTCTCGACCCGACTCTCCGGTGGCGAACGTCAGCGGGTCGGAATCGCTCGCGCCATCGTGGGAGACCCGGCGATCGTCTTCGCCGACGAACCGACCGGCAACCTCGACTCTGTCACGTCCGAGGAGATCGTCAGGCTCCTGCTCGACCTGAATGCGGGCGGATCGACGATCGTGGTGATCACTCACGACCTCGACCTGGCTTCCCGGTTTCCCCGCAGAGTCTCGATGCGAGATGGGAATCTCCTGTGACCAGGCTTCGCTCCCGATTGCGTATCGGCGACGCGTTCGGTCTTGCCTGGCTTGGTCTGAAGGCGAGGCCGGGGCGGTCCGTGCTCACCGCGCTGGGGATCGCCATCGGAATCGCGGCGATCGTTGCAGTGGTCGGGATTTCCGCCTCCGGTCGTGCCGACCTCCTCGATCAACTCGACCGGCTCGGAACCAACCTCATCAGGGTGGGCCCGGGGCAGGGCATCCTGGGAGGGCCCGCCGAGCTTCCGGAAGACGCCCCCTCCATGGCGGCCCGCATCGGACCGGTGGAGAACGTGAGCGCTGCCGGTCTCGTCGACGTCACCATCCGTCGGACCGATCTGATTCCGGAACTCGAGACGGGAGGGCTGTCGCTCGTGGCGGTCGATCCCAACCTGATCGAGGTACTCGGCGCGAGCATGGGGATGGGCCGTTTCGTCGACAGTGGGCTGGCCGAGATGCCCGTGGTGGTTCTCGGTGAGGTGGCGGCAGAACGCCTTGGTATTCGAAACCTCGAGAACGAGCGGCTCATCTATGCCGACGGGTGGTGGCTTTCGGTCGTCGGTATCGCAAGCGATCTCGACCTCCACCCCGACCTCGAGCGCTCGGCGATGGTCGGATTTCCGGCGGCCGAGGCGATGTTCGGTGAGGTCCATCCGACGGCGCTCTACCTGCGAGTGATACCGGAAGCGGTCGATGACATCACAGAGGTCTTGCCTTCGACCGTGAACCCCGAGAACCCGGATCGCGTCGAGATCACCCGCCCCGCCGATGCGCTGGCCGCCCGTGAGGCCGCCGACTCGGCTCTCACCCAGCTGCTCATCGCCCTCGGATCGGTGGCGCTTCTCGTGGGCGGAGTCGCCATCGCCAATGTGATGGTCATGTCGGTGCTCGAGCGGCGGATGGAGATCGGGGTACGCCGGGCTCTCGGCGCCACCCGGAGGCATGTCCGAAGCCAGTTTCTCCTCGAATCGATCATGCTGGCCGGGTCAGGCGGGCTGGTCGGTGCCGGGCTCGGCGCCGGAATCACCCTTGGCTACGCGACCCTACGAGGTCTTCGGCTCGATGTTCCGGTCGAGGCCTTGGGCGGGGCCGTGGCGGCCGCCCTCGGTATCGGGGCCATCGCCGGGCTCTATCCGGCGTCCCGGGCTTCTCGGATCCCCCCGTCGGAAGCGGTCCGGGGAAGCCGCTGAAACGCTGGGTGCCACCCGGTCAATCCTCTGCGGATGGCTTGAACATGCCGAGCGCCGCACTCGATTCCTGAAGCCGGCCGCCGACGCTCACGAGGTCGACGGCGGTTTTGGTCGGCGTCGCCAGCCTGATGCCATCGAGCGGTCGTATCAGACCGCCTCGCCCACCTTCTCAAAGTCGAGACCCTCTCGATGTACTTGTCGAACGCGTGTCTCTTTGGGAAACGTGACGAGAGGCGGACAGCGACTCGCGCCTACAACAGGTTGGCGGCCACCTGGCCGAGGACGGCCAGGATCACGAACGTGAGGAGCCCCCGGACGAGACGCTGCCGGCGGCTCGCGTTCGACACGAGGATGCCGCCTGCCGTCGTCGCTTGGACGATCAACACTCCGATGCCGGCCACCACGAAGAGGCCGCTGATGTCGAGGGCGGTCCACAATGCGCCGAGCCCCAGGATCCCGACCGTGGCACCTGATCCGGCCGACCGGAGCAGGGCATGGCGGCCGGTGGAGCCCGTTTTGTCCAGCATCCAGGCGAGGGCGACGACCCCGACCCCCAGTGCCAGATACGCGGCCGGAATCCGCCGGAACAGGAGGTCATCGGGGAGCAGAGAGGGTTCCTTGTCCTGATCGAACAGCCCCGCGAACAGCCCGGCGTTGAAGAAGAGATCGACCCCGATCACCACCAGCCATGCCAGAGCAATCCGACCCGCCGTCAGGGGGCGAGGCCGTGACGCAAACGTTGCATCCGTCGTTTGCCAGCGCCGTGTGGCCACGTCTCGATGCTAGTGGTGAGCGCTACGTTCCCGCCGCCCTTTGCGAATCAGATTGCGGGATCGCCGTCGCGGTGGGTCGCCGCTTCCCCGGCTGCCGCTGCGATCGCCACTTGCCGTGCTGTGCGCCGTGGCTCTCGACCATAGTTGGCAGCGGGGCAACACCGTCCGCCTTTCACGGCACGATGACCGTACGCGCTGGGCCTCCGTAGCTCTCGAGACCATCCATGACGCCATTGATGGCGGATGCATCGAGCGGCACAGATGCCCCGACGACGTCGTCGAGCACCAACTCGGCGCGAGTTGCCATCCTCAGGAGCGTCGGGATCTCCTGGGCCAGGTGGTCGATACACCCGATGATCTCGCGCTCGCGCGGGGCGAGGGCGGCGAACGGGACCATATCGACGGACTCCCCGGCGAGCCCCACGAGCACGGCTCGACCCATGACCCCAAGAACGTCGATCGCCTGGCGGGTGGTCACTTCGAGTCCGACCAGGTCGAGCGCGACGTCCACACCGCGCCCGGCCGTCTCGGTGATGACCGCCTCGACCGCGTCGCCGGTACGACCGTCGATCGGGGTCGCTCCAAGCCGTCCTGCCAGTGCCAGCTTGTCCTCATCGACATCCACGGCGAACACGTCGGCGGCTCCGAGCGCTCGCGCGATCTGGATGGCAGAGGCCCCGAGCCCTCCCGCGCCGATGATGGCGACCGTCTCGCCGGCTGCCAGCCGCCCCTTTCTCAGGGCGTGCAGGGACGTTGCTGACGAACACATCATCACGGCGCCGTGTTCGAACGAGACGCTGGGGGGCAGCCCGAAGGCATTGCGCGCCGGGACTGTGACGTACTCGGCGTACCCGCCGGCAATCCCCTTCCCCAACATCCGACCTTCTCGACAGAACTGCTCCGAACCCCGCGCACACCACTCGCAGGTGGCGCAACTCGTCTGGTAGTGGAGGCAGACGCGCTCCCCGACTCGACCAGAGTCCACGAGTGAGCCCGTTTCGACGATGACGCCGGCGACCTCGTGACCGAGAGTCATGGGAAATCGATCCACGGTGTGTGGTCCGCGCCGGTAGTGGACGTCGGAGTGGCAGATTCCTGCCGCCTTCACCTCGACGAGCACGTCGAGCGGGCCCGGTCGGTCGACGTCGACTTGTCGTTCCTCGAGAGGAGATCCCACGGTCAGGAGTTGGATGGCGCGCATCCACCCATGCTTGCACGACCGGTCCCCGGGTGGAGAGGCCATCGGCCCTGGGATCGAACGGTGGGCCCTCCTACGGTGGGCTGCATGGGACACAACCACGACCTCGTAGCAAGCTTGCGTCAACCGACCCGGGAACTGCGGGACGCCATCCCCGATGTGTGGGACGGTTTCACCCAACTCCACAAGCACGCCGTCGCAGACGGTGTGCTCCCGGCGAGGATCAAAGAACTGATCGCCCTGGCGATCGCAGTTCATGACGAGTGCGACGGGTGCATCGCCTACCACGCCCGGGCCGCCGCCGCCCGGGGCGCGAGTGAACAGGAGGTTGCCGAGGCTCTCGGCGTCGCGTTGTTGATGACCGGGGGCCCCGGCACCGTGTACGGGCCACGAGCCTTCGAGGCGTTCAAGGAGTTCGCGGGTTGAACCTCAGGCCCGGGCGATGATCCCATGTGATTCCGAGCGCACGGCGGGGGGACGGCGGTCGACCTTCGATGCCTATCCGGTGAGCCCCGTCAGCAGGCCGTTGGCAGCGGATACGTCCTGGGGCGTGTCGATCAGACCCAGCCTTCCCCAGATCGCCGGTGCGATCTGGGTGTGGTTCACCGTCACATTCGTGTCACCTCGTCCGGGAGTCCCCGACGCCACATAGAGCGGCGTTTCGACTTCGTCCCGGCTGTTGCCCCCGTGCCCACCCTCCGGCTTGTGTCCGTGGTCGCCGGTGACGAGCACCGTGTAGCCGTGTGCGGTCCAC
>JAOUGY010000411.1 GCA_029865445.1 Acidimicrobiia bacterium
AGCCCTCGTCGTTTTCGGCATACATGAGCATGTGGTGCCGCGTGTTGAGACTGCGGGCGGGCCGATCGAGTCGAGAACCGGGGGTGGTGTACGCCTCGATGCCGATGATCGGCTTGATGCCGGCTTGCTCTGCGGCCCGGTAGAAATCGATCACCCCATACATCACACCGTGATCGGTGATCGCCACCGCCGGCTGCCCGTCCGCGGCGGCGGCCGCCACCACGTCCTTGACTCGTGCGGCACCGTCGAGCATCGAGAACTCGGTGTGGAGATGAAGGTGTGCGAAAGAGTCGGACATTGAGAGTTACAGCTGTGTAATTGGCTCGGACCATGAACATAGCACCACCCACCCGGGCGGAGGAAAGACCGCGATTTCTCTGTGTGCAGGCACCAGCCCTCTCGGTCGGACAGACCTACGACCACCGCCTATGAGGCACTTCCTCGTGGTGCCGTGGGCACTCCTGATCCTCTCCATCGAGCCCGCCCACGCCACCGGGCTCGACCGGTCGTTCGGGGACGGTGGCACCATCGAATTCGGTGCTGACTCCGGTCTTCAAGGGCGCGGTGCAGGGCCAGAAGGAGCCGGCAACGTTTGGCTGGCCGGCACCTCGGATGCGACTGCCCACGGTGAGGACGGACACCCGTTCGTCGTGCGACTGAACGCCGACGGTGCCGTCGACCTCGAGGTGGACCGTGAACTCCTGGCGGACGCGTTTTCGGAGACGCATGGCATCACGGTGTCGTCCAACGGGTTCATCTACGTGACTGTCCGGGTTCCGAGCAACCTCGAGGTCCGTGAGTCCATCCTTCGACTTCTCCCCTCGGGCGAGCCGGATCGATCGTTCGGCAGCGATGGGATCCTGTCCGACCTCCATCCCCGGACTTGTCAGGGTGGGTGGACATCGTCACAACCACCGACGGCCTGACCGTGTTCGCCGAGAACATCAACGGGATGGCGGCCGTTGCCTTCACCCACGACGGCGCAGTCGACATTGATCGCTTCGAGAAGGGCCGTCTCCTGGCCTACGCGGAACCGGACGACTTCCTCTCGTCGGTCGGCGAGCAGACCGTAGGCAACGAACTGCGGGCAATCGTCCATCGCTCCGATGGCCTTCGGGTCGTGAGGATCTCGGACCCGGAGCTGACCGAATTGGCGCACCTCTCCTGAGGTTGTGCGCCCGACCGATGCTGTCCCGACGATCCCGTCACGGGGGCCCAGCTCGCCGCCATGCTCATGCGGCTGCCTCGCACACGAGGCTGAGACCGCCGGAACCTCACACCTGAGTGGCGACGATGGACACCACCAAGACCGCCGCGGCCACCGCCGTTCGCGTCAACGCGGTGCGCCCGAAACGCTGATCGGTCCATGCCCAACCGATCAGCAGGCCTGCCAGAAGACCACCGAGGTGGGCTTCCCAGGCGACGTTCGGGACCACGAATGGCACCAGGGCGTTGAGGACGAGGACCCCACCCAATTCGTTCATGAGGCGTCTCCCCCATGCCGTACCGCGCCGTCTGATCGCGGGAGCCAACCACAACCCGAACAACCCGAATGCGGCACCGCTCGCCCCTACGCCCAAAGCGTCCGGCCCCAGGAAGAAGGCGAATGCCGATCCTGCCGCGGCCGCAGCCAGGTACATGGCGGCAAAAGCCCAGCTGCCCATCTCACGCTCGATCTGGGCGCCGAGACGGTACGTGATGTACATGTTGAACCCGACGTGCATGATCCCCAGCCCGCCCGTCAGCCGCGAGTGAACGGTGATGACGGTGAGCATCCGCCACCACTCGCCCAATTCGACGCCGGGCGGCCACATCCCCGCCCGGATCACGATCTCACCCCACAGGTCGGGCAAAACCACGCTCAACAGGGAGATGACGAGGGCCACACCGATGATCGTGTAGGTGACCGGAATCTCGGTCACCGACGGTCGGCGATTCAGGTCCCGCGCCGTGATCACCTCTTGCGGTCCCGCCTGGCGCACACACTCGGGACAACGCTGCCCTACGGCCGCCTGGATGGAGCATGACGCACAGATGGGGCGGTCGCATTCGGTACACGACAGCCCCGTGGCCCGGTCCGGGTGCCGGTAGCAAGTCGCCTCATAGATCTCAGTCACGTTCGCACGGTACCGCCACTGCCCGGTTTTGAACCAACACCGAAGCCATCCGTGATACGTTGCCGGTCTCGTGAGCACCATCGCAGTACTGACCGCAGGCGGCGACTGTCCCGGCCTGAACGCCGTCGTCCGGGCGGTGGTGACCAGAGTCCACGCATCGGGCGGTCGCGCCGTCGGGGTCCTGAACGGCTGGCAAGGCCTCATGGATGGCGATACCCGACTCATGACCAGAGACGACGTCCGTGGCATCCTCACCCGGGGTGGAACGATCCTCGGGACCTCGCGCAAGGATCCGTATGTCCATGGCCAGGGTCTGGCCAGCATCCAACCGACGATCGAGCAAGACGGAATCGATGCGGTGGTCGTCATCGGGGGCGACGGGTCGCTCCGTACAGCCGTGATGCTCGCCGAAGAAGGCCTGCGTGTCGTGGGCGTCCCGAAGACGATCGACAACGACATCGGCGGCACCGACATGACCTTCGGCTTCGACACGGCGGTCCAGATAGTGACGGACGCCATCGATCGCCTCACCACCACCGCCGAGGCCCACAACCGGATCATGGTGGTGGAGGTCATGGGGCGAACCGCCGGATGGATCGCCACCGCCGCAGGCATGGCGGGGGGCGCCGAGGAGATCCTGATTCCCGAGATTGCCTACGACCTCGAGGACGTCGCGGCCCGAATCGTCAGACGCCACGATCACGGACGGCTGTATTCGATCGTTGTCGTGGCCGAAGGGGTTGCCCCGCCACCGGGCGCCACAGTCCCCGTGGTGGTGGACGCTTTCGGGTTCGAACGCCTGGGAGGGGTGGCGAACGTCATCGGGCCCCAGCTCGAACGCCTGACCGGATTCGAGACCCGGGTGACGATCCTCGGTCACCTCCAGCGGGGCGGCACCCCGACCGCCTTCGACCGGATCCTGGGAACGAGGCTGGGTGTGGCTGCCGCCGAGACCGCTCTCGATGGAGGCTCCGGCGTGATGGTCGCCCTCAGCGGCCAGTCGATCGCCACCGTCGACCTGGCAGAAGCCTGTCGGGAACCGAGAAAGGTCCCGCCCGAGCGCTACGAAGAAGCGCGTTGGTTTCTCGCGTGATCAGCCGGGCTCTCCCAGCGTTTCCAACACGCCGGCGAGGTCGGCCGGGAG
>JAOUGY010000412.1 GCA_029865445.1 Acidimicrobiia bacterium
CGGCGGATCCTCCCCAGACGTCGGCGTCGTCGGATACACCCTCGGAGGCGGGATCGGGTGGTTGTCACGCCGATACGGGCTCGCGTCGAACGCCGTCACGGCCATCGAGCTGGTCACCGCCGACGGCCGACTGAGGCGCATCGACACGTTCGAGGAGCCCGAGGCCTTTTGGGCTCTGCGAGGTGGTGGCGGCGGTCTGGGCATCGTCACGGCGCTCGAGTTCGATCTCTTTCCGATTCGCACGGTGATCGCCGGAACCCTCGCCTGGGATGCTGCCCACTCCGCCCGCCTCCTCGATGCCTGGGCATCGTGGACCTCGGGCCTCGACCACTCGATCACCTCCATCATCCGATTCCTCAGCCTGCCGGACGTACCCGGAATACCCGAACCGTTCGCCGGGAAGCGGGTGATGACCCTCGGGGTGACCGCGACCCCCGACTACCCCCACGCGCAAGACCGAATCGAAGAGATGCGGGGACTCGCCCCCACGGTGCTCGATACGATCGCGCCGGTCTCGCCGTCGACGCTGTGCCGGCTGCATGGAGACCCGGAGGGACCGACGGCCGGGATGTCGCATCACACCCTGGTCGCCCGCATGGATTCGACCATGGTGGAAGCCCTCGTTGATGTCGCCGGTCCGGACTCGGGATCGGGGCTGATATCGATGGAGGTTCGACACCTCGGAGGAGCTCTCGCACGGATACCTGTCGGAGCGGGTGCGCTTTCACACATCGCCGCACCGTATGTCGTGAACGCGGTCGCAGCGGCGTTCGATGCGGACATGGCCGCAGCTTCGTATTCAGAGCTGGGTAGGACCATCGACGCGATCGCTCCATGGTCGGCGGGGACCTACATGAACTTCATGGAACGCCCCGGGCCATCGCCATTCGACCCGGTCACGACGGCACGACTCACGGCTGTGAAGAACGAATTCGACCCGGCCGGCATGTTCCGTTCCCGCGACATCACGACAGGAACCGCCTGGTCGTGAGATCGCGGAACACCCGATCCGATTACTTCACTTCAAAGGAGATCTCACATGGAATCCGCACTGAAATGGTTGGTGGCCGGCACGGTTGGGATCGTGTTGACCGGGGCGGCGGTGGTGGCAGCGTCGCTCATCCCCATAGGCCGAAGCGGCGCTCGACTCGACCCGACTCCGTCGGTACTCGAGCCTGGAGAAGAAGGGGTGCCTCCCCGACGACACGACGCTTTCGTGTCGGTCGCTTCCACCGGAGCCTTCATGCTCGACGAGGTGACGATCCTCACCGGCGATCCGGCGCACGATGCCGCGGTCAAGGCAGGCGTGATCGCCCCGGACGAAGACCTGCCCAATGACATGTGGATCGACAACCCGACCCGCACATTGGCGCAAGCGAACGTCGCCGAGGCCTCGATCGAGATGATCTCGGGTGACGACCCCGGAGAGGTCGTATTGGTGACACCCGAACAATTCGCGGCGCTTCTCGAGGGGTCGTACGCCGGCCCGTCCATCTACGGGGTGGCTGCGGGTTCCCCGGTGTTGATGCACATCACCTTCGACGGTGACGTCGTGGGATCTCTGCAACAGGTCTACCAACCATGACCATGCGCCTCCCCTCAGCCTCCCGCAGGCACCGTACGGAACGGAAAGGAACATCCATGGAATCGAAGAGGTCGCTCGTTGCTGCTCTGATCCTCTCGGTTTCCGCATTCTTGGCGCAACCGGCCCAAGCGGGGGTGTTCACGCACGGGGAGCACGTCGACCTCGCCGGGGCCGTCTGGACCACCCAGACCGATCACTCGTTCAGCGACCTGACACTGAGAATCCACGACCTCGACGACCGGTCGTGGGACATGGGCCCGATGAACTCCAGGAGCCCCGGCATCATCATGTTCTACACCCGGCAAGAGACGGACCCGGACACGGGCGCCGTGACCGAGGTCAACTACGAGGCATTCTCGGGATCATCCGAGAACGACTTCTCGTTCGAGCGATCGCTGTCGGGAGCGACCGCCCACTTCTCCCTGACCGCTTGGGGGTACCAGTGCCGTTATCAAGCCGGCGACCCCCATGGCGGCCCTCAGGGCATCACCGAAGGACCGGACTGCGTGGACCTTCCTGACCTGGCGATCACCGGCGACATCAGCTGGACGGGTGTCGGCGACATCGTCCGAACGGTGACCAACACACGAGGACGCGAGGCACCACTTGCGGTGTTCGGCGTCCACTCGGTGAGCGCACATCGGACGGCCGTCGTAGCGGGCTCCATCGCGGCAGACGGATTCACGTTCACGACGGCACCCACCGACTTCGGGATCCTCCTGCGAGGCAAACTCAACCAAACGTTGGTCACCCCACCCGGTGGCGCCTCTACGGGGCGGCGCGGGTAGACGATCGGGCCCCCGGGGCGGCGGTCATGACCTCCGCCCGCCGTCCCGGGTCCGAACCACTGAACCGCTCGACCCGCTGCCGAGGCCGCGCCTCGGCAAGTGTCACGACAGGGCGAGCGTCGCCCTTCGGTTCGGCAAGGGATGCCGGTGTGGCCCCCAAGTGTTCCAGGCCAGTCCGTCGCTTCCGTATTGGGGAAGCACGCACCGGCCGGGAGGGGCCACAGCGTCGATCTCAGCGAGAGCTTCCTGATCGAGTTCGATTCGGGACGCCGCCAACCCTGCCTCGAGTTGATCGAGCGTGCGGGGCCCGATGAGACCGCTGGTCGGCTCCCGCCGCCCCTCGATGCGGTCGCGAGGTTCTCCGCCCGATGTGTCTTTCGCCCGTCGCCGGAGCGAGAGCCGACCGGGCTGATGGTGCACGCCCATTCAGGTGCTGTCAGCCCTCGGGTGGCGGGACACCCCAGCGCGACAGTCCCACGGGCCCACGGGCCCGCAGGACCTATCGCACCCTGTCTGGCTTGACGTTCAACGTACTCCGACCCGGGTTCTGCGTTCGGCTGGTTGACTGACTCCTTCCATGCCCTCATGGAACCGGATACGGTCGGTTCGATCCCACGTGATGTCGAGCACGATGAGGGCGAGGTTCCCCAGGGCTGCAGCTCCGAGGATGGCCGTCATGATGGCGAGGAGCCAACCGCCGGCGTGGAATCCCATCCAAGCACCGGCGAGGGCTCCGGCGATTGCGACCGCCAGTCCGGTGTTCTTGAACCCGGCTGCCCAGTACCGGTTGGTCCAGGCCAGATAGAGACCGAGCCCGATCGGGACACCCACCGACAGCGCCACCACGAGCGGGCCGGTGATGGGGATGCCGTCGATGATGGAGAG
>JAOUGY010000413.1 GCA_029865445.1 Acidimicrobiia bacterium
AGCGGTGTCGATCGACGGGCCGTTGAGCCGGCTCGAGGGACCTGCGATTCCGACGGTCATACCGGGCACCGACGACGGGACGGACACCGCGATCGAGGTGAGGCCGGTTTCGAGGCCGCCGGCATCGAAACCGTATCCGCGTTGTCGAGCTTCGGCAACACCGTCGAGGAACATCGTGGCCGCATCCCCCGGATCGCCGGCGAACGACTGAACTGAACCGTCGTCGAGGGCCGCCGCGGTGATCCAACCGGCCACCGAGCGGCGAGCGTCGAACACTCGCCCCACCCAACCGGTTGCTCCGAGGAACCGGTCGGCGCTCTCCTCGAGGATGGCCTGGGAACTGTCGGGCAGCCTGACCCGGGTGAGGAGGGCCGTCTCGCCGGTGTCTTCTGCCAGACGCTTCAGTATCTCGGGAGCGCGCGACATCATCACCATGACCCGGCCTTCGATTCCCGCCAGTTCCGAGATGCCTGGACCGGGGCGCCACTTGCCGTCGTCAGTCCGTTCGGCCATCCGCTCGTCGGCGAGTGTGGCGAGGAGCCGGTTGACCGTTGGTGCCGGGATCCTCGTCGCCCGCGCCACCTCGGCAGTCGTGGTGGGTTCGTGCGTGAGGGCGAGCTCGCGCATGACCGCGAGTCCACGTCGAAGCGACTCGTTCCGGCTCACGGCCGGTGGTCGGTTGGCGGATTCGGACATTCCGTCCATTCTCGCGGTGTCGAGGAGCGTTTGCGTCACAGGTCGAGCGTGAGCCGTCGTCGTACTATGGACAGGACTGTACGGAGAGGTACGAATGCAGGCGCGAGTGGTCATCGTGGGGTCCGGGATCGTGGGATCGTCGATCGCCTTCCATCTGTCTCGACTGGGATGGGACGGGATCGTGGTGGTGGACAAGGGTCCCATCACCCACAACGACGGTTCCACGTCGCACGCCCCCGGCGGGGTCGTGGCCTTGAGTCATTCGAAGCTCCTCACCCAGATGGGTGAGTATGGAGCCGATCTGTACGAGTCCCTCCCCGACTTCGACCCCGGCCGGAGGACCGTCAATGCCTGTGGTGGTCTCGAAGTTGCCCTGAGCGTCGAGCGACTACGTGACCTGACGAGGCTGGCGGGGGAGGCGAAGAGCTATCACTCCGACGCCCGTCTACTGAGCCCCGGAGAGGTTGGGCAGGTCATGCCTCACCTGAATGCGGACACGATCGCCGGGGCGCTCCTGGTCGGGCGGTCGCAGCTGGTGGCGGCACCGCACCTGAACGGAGCGCTGCAGCGCGAATGCGGACGTGCCGTCACCTTCATTCCCGACACCGCGGTGGTGGACGTGGTCGTGGAGCACGGTCGGGTCAGAGCGGTGCATACGGCCAACCCCGACCTCCCTCGAATCGACACCGAGACGGTGGTCATCTCCACCAACATCTGGGGCCCCCTGCTGGGCGAGAAGGTGGGTGTCCCGATTCCCCTGCACGCCTACGACCACCAGTATCTGATCTCACCGCCACTCGACGAGTTCGCCCGCTTCGACCCATCCAACCCCGACCATGAGGTCACGTTCCCGACGATGCGGGAACTGGACACGTTCATGTACTACCGCCAGCACTGGAATGCCTATGGCATCGGGTCGTACCGGCATCGTCCACGGCGCGTGTCATCGACTGCCATCGGGAACACGGCGATGAATCCCTTCACGCCCGAGGACTTTCTGGGCGAACCTTGGAACGCTGCCCAGAGGCTCTTCCCGTTCTTTCGTGGGCTCGATCCCAGGGACTTCCCGACCGCGTTCAACGGTATGTTCGCGTTCAGCGTCGACGGCATGCCCATCATCGGTGAGTCCCGAACCAAGGGACTGTGGGTGTCGACCGCCGCGTGGCTCACACATGCCGGAGGGGTTGGGAAGATGACCGCCGAGATGATGGCGTCCGGCGACCCCGAGTGGGATCCGCGCCAGGTGTCGCTCCATCGATTCCATGGTTTCCAGGCGACGCCCGCATACATGGCCGCCGTATGTGACAAGAACTACGCCGAGATCTACGACATCGTTCATCCACGGCAGCCGATCACGTCACCTCGCAATGTGCGGCTGTCGCCGTTTCACGAACGGCACGTGGCCAACGGTGCCGTCTTCACCGTCTTCGCCGGGATCGAGCTGCCCTTCTGGTTCGAGTCGAACGCCGGGCTCGTCGACGAGTACCGCGATCGTATCCCCGACCAAACCGGGTGGGACGCCGAGTTCTGGTCGCCGATCGTGGGGGCCGAACATCTGGTGGCCCGTGACCGGGCGGCGCTCGTCGACCTGCACGGGCTCTCGATCATCGAGGTCTGCGGTCCGGGAGCCGCCGCATTCGCCGATCACCTCTGTGCCAACCGGGTGGCCAGGTCTGTCGGGTTGGTGGTCTACACCACGTGGCTGACACACTCGGGTGGTGTGAAACGAGACCTGGCGGTGGCCCGCCTGGCCGACGACCGGTTCTGGTTCTTCGTCGGCGAAGGGACCCGCCCGCAAGATCTTCGCTGGGTGGAGGTGGCCGCCGAGGGATGGGAGGGTGTCATGGTCGCGGACATCTCCGATGCGTGGTCGGCGGTGGGGCTGTGGGGTCCTTCCGCCCGCGACATCCTGAGCAGGGTCAGCTCCGCCGACCTGTCGAACGATGGCTTCGGGTATTTCACCGCCCGATTCATCGATGTGGGCATGGCCCGGGTCCTGGCGCTCCGGGTTTCGTATGTGGGCGAACTGGGTTGGGAGCTGCACATGCCTGTGGACTCGGCGCTCACCGTGTGGGACGCATTGAGCGGGGTCGGCGCCAACCATGGGTTGGCCCCGGTCGGGATGGGCGCATTCGATTCGCTCCGCCTCGAGAAGGGATACCGGGGATGGGGGACCGACGTCCACACCGAATACAACCCGTACGAGGCCGGGCTCGGTTGGACCGTGCGGCTCGACAAGGAGAGCTTCCTCGGAAAAGAGGCGGTGGCAAAGATGGCCTCCCCGGCGCGGAAGTTGTCCTGCCTCACCCTCGACGAGGGCGGGTTCGCACTGGGGGCGGAGCCGATCCTCCGGGGTGACGAATGTGTCGGCTACGTCACCAGCGCCAACTACGGCTATTCGGTGGGTGCCTCCGTCGTGTACGGCTACCTCCCGGCCGAGCTGGCCGTGGTTGGGACCCGTTTCGAAATCGAGTACTTCGGCGAACGGGTAGGAGCCACGGTGGCGCCCGATCCGCTGTTCGACCCCGAGATGGACCGACTCAAGAGTTAGCCC
>JAOUGY010000096.1 GCA_029865445.1 Acidimicrobiia bacterium
GACACCGAGAACTCGATCGGTGGCAACACCGGTCTGCAGGGTGCCATCGGACCGGAGGCCGGGCTTCACGACCGGGCTGCCAAAGAGATCGCCGCCGCCCTCCGCGACGCCGGCGTGGCGAACGAGCCGCTCGGGGTGGACATGGCCGAAACCTCGGTGTTCCTCGCGCTCCAGCGTGAGGCCCTGAACGTCGTCGATGGCCAGCAGCCGATGATGCATGCCCGCGAGATCAAGTCCCACGACGAGATCGTGCTGCTGTCGCAGGCCTCTGCCATGGTGGACGGCGTGTATCAGGACATCTTCGAGATGCTGAAGCCGGGTGTCCGTGAGTCCGATGTCGTCGGCCTCGCCCACGCCCGACTCTTCGAGATGGGATCCGAGTTCGTCGAAGCGATCAACTCCATCGCCGGCGAACGGTGCTCGCCCCATCCGCACGTGTTCAGCGATCGGATCATCAGACCCGGCGACACCGCCTATTTCGACATCATCCACGCCTTCAACGGCTACCGCACCTGCTACTACCGGACCTTCGTCGTCGGTCGAGCCACCCAGGCCCAGCGCGACGCCTTCAAGCAATCCCGCGAATGGATGGACGCGGCAATCGATCTCGTCCGCCCCGGCAACACGACCGACATGATCGCCAAGGTGTGGCCCAAAGCAGAAGAGTTCGGCTTCGCCGACGAGATGGACGCCTTCGGCCTCCAGTTCGGACACGGGGTCGGGGCCGGCCTCCACGAACGTCCGATCATCTCGCGGCTCAACAGTCTCGACGATCCGATCGAGATCAAAGAAGGCATGTACTTCGCCCTCGAGACGTACGCGCCGGCCGCCGACGGGCGATCCGCAGCCCGCATCGAGGAGATGATGGTCGTGACGGCCGACGGGCCACAGATCACTACGCTGTTCCCGTGCGAGGAGTTGATGGTCGCCAATGAGTATTGACCTCAACGACCCCGCCCTCCTCGACTACTCCCAGCGTCCTCCGCGGCACCCCGAGCCCGTCGATCCGGCCAACGACGGGCTCCCGATCCCGCTGAACGTCCGGACGGACCTCTACAAGCGCGTTCAAGAGCTCCGTCAGTTCGAGAAGCGCGCCTACGACCTGTTCATGCAGAACCTGGTCAAGGGAACGAGCCACCTCTCACTGGGAATGGAAGCCGTTTCCGCCGGTTTCGCCGCCGCCATGCAACCCGAGGACTACGTGTTCGCAACCTATCGCGGCCACGCCCACACCCTCTCGAAGGGCGCCGACATGGGCCAAGTGATGGCCGAGTTGCTCGGCCGGGAGAACGGTCTCCTGAAGGGCAAGGGCGGGTCGATGCACCTGACCCATGCCGAAGCCAACATGATGGGGAGCTACGCCATCATCGGCGCTCACCTGTGCATCGCCAACGGCACCGCCTGGTCCGCTCAGATGCGTGGCACCGATCAGGTCACGGTCTGTTTCTTCGGCGACGGCACCACCAACATCGGCGCTTTCCACGAGGCATTGAACTTCGCCAAAGTGTGGAATCTTCCGGTCGTTTTCGTGTGTGAGAACAACCTCTACATGGAGTACACGCCGATCGACCTCGTGGCGGCCGTGCCCAACCCGGCCGCCGATCGTGCACCCGCATACGGGCTCGAGTCGATCGTGGTCGACGGGAACGACCCTGATGCCGTCTACATGGTCGCCGCCGACGCCATCACTCGGGCCCGCAGAGGTGAAGGACCCGCTCTGGTGGAGGCGCAGACGTATCGTCACGGCGGCCACTCCCGGGCGGACCCCGGGAAGTATCGACCCGCCGACGAGGTGGAGGCGTGGCTCGATCGGGACCCGATCCCCATGTACCACCAACGGTTGCTTCGGCTCGGCGTCCCGGAAGGGCGCCTCAGCGAGATCACCCAAGACGTTGCGCGACGGGTCGACGAGGCCACCGAGTTCGCCAAGGCGGGCGCCCACCCCGGGGAAGAACATCTGTTCACCGATGTGTGGGCCGACGGAGGTTCGGCATGGCGGAACTGACCTATCGCGATGCAGTCGCGTACGGCATAGCCCAGGAGATGCGCCGCGACCCGAACCTGGTGATGCTCGGCGAGGACATCGCCGGAGCCGGTGGAGTGTTCAAGACGACGGTTGGGCTGCTCGACGAATTCGGTCCGGCGCGGATCCGCGACACCCCGATCTCCGAACAGGCGATCCTGGGTGCGGCCATGGGTGCGGCAATGACCGGGATCCCGGTGATCGCCGAGATCATGTTCTCCGACTTCATCGCCGTCTGCTTCGATCTCCTGGCCAACGAGATGGCCAAGTCGGCGTACATGACGGGTGGACAGCTGTCGGTCCCTGTCGTGGTGCGGACGGCCAACGGCGGTGGGAGCCGTTTCGGGGCCCAACACTCACAGTCGGTCGAGAACTGGTGCATGATGATTCCGGGACTGAAGGTGGTGGCGCCGTCCACGCCGGCGGACGTGGTCGGGCTCATGGCCGCCTCCATTCGGGACCCCGATCCCGTCGTCTTCTTCGAACACAAGTCCCTCTTCGCGTCCAAGGGAGAGATACCCGAAGGTGAGATCGTCGACGAACTGGGTACGGCCCGGGTGGTTCGGGAAGGCACGGACTGCACGATCGCGGCCCTCGCGTTGATGGTGCCGCGAGCGCTGGAGGCAGCCGATCGCCTGGCCGACGAGGGAATCTCCGCGGAGGTGATCGATGTGCGGTCCCTCGTTCCGCTCGACACGAAGACCGTCCTGGCATCCGTGGAGAAGACGAGCAGGCTCTACACCGTGGAGGAGAACCCCCGACTGTGCGGGTGGGGTGCCGAAGTGGCGTCGATCGTCGCCGACGAGGCGTTCTGGGATCTGGACGGGCCCATAGTGCGGATCACCACGCCTCACATTCCACTGCCTGCCGCCGAGGCGCTCGAAGACATGGCCATCCCCTCGGTCGACCGTATCTACGAGACCGTTTCGAAGACGATCGGCTGAGTCAGGCCCGGACCCTCGCACCGGTCGGGTCGTAGAAGGGGCGGATCGACAGGCGAGCCGGATGGCGGTTGCCCGCGATCTCCACCTCCCATGACACCTCGTCGAGGAGCTGTTGCGTGATGGGTTCGCCGGCGTCGACCATGGCGAGGCCCACCGCCGAACCCAACGTCCACCCGTACGAGGCAGCTCTCAGGTAGCCGGCGGCCCGACCGTCTCCGAACACGACCTCACCGTGAAACATGAGCGGTTCGGGGTCGTCGAGGAGCACCGATACGAGGCGGTTGGTCCGAGGGCGCGATCGGCGCTCGACCACCCCCTCACGGCCGATGAAATGACCCTTGTCGAGGTCGACGGCGAACCCGAGGCCGGCCTGCCAGGGGTCGTCGAGGTTGTCGATGTCGTGTCCGTAGTCGCGATACCCCTTCTCCATCCGCAAGCTGGCCAGCGCTTTGAGCCCGGCGGGACGCGCCCCTTCGGCGACGATCCGGTCATAGACATCGAGTGCATCGTCTGCAGGAATGTAGAGCTCGTACCCCAGCTCGCCGAGGTAGGTGATCCGGGCGCACAACACCTCGACCGGACCGACGTCGATCACCTGGGCACGCCGGAACGGAAACGCCTCGTTGGAGACATCGGAGCTCGTGAGCCTGCTCAAGACCTCGCGACTCCGCGGTCCCTGGAGGTTGAGTTGGGCGTAGGTCGCCGTCACATCGCGAATGTCGACCGATCCAGGCACGTGCCGGCGCATCCAGGACTCGACGTGGCGATGCGCCGTATCGGAGGCCACCACCCAGAAGCGGTCTTCGTCCACCATCGCCACGGTGAGGTCGGCCTCGATGGTGCCCTCCTCGCCCAACCACTGGGTGTAGGTGATCCAACCCGGCTCGGTGGCAACCCGATTCGCGGACAGGTGTTCTAGGAAGTCACCGGCGCCCGCGCCCCGCACATCGAACTTCGCCATGAACGACATGTCCATGACCACGACATCGCTTCGGGTCGCCTCGTGCTCGGCCTCCCAATTCGAGAACCACCTCGCCCGCCCCCACGTCAGGGGACCAGGCTCGGCAGTCCGTCCTGGCCCGGCGAACCAGTCCGCACCTTCCCAGCCGGAGACGTCTCGGAAGTAGGCGCCTTGGTCGACCAGGCGTTCGTGCACCGGCGACAGTTTGGCGCCGCGCGCCGTCTGTACCGATCGGAACGGGTAGTGCGGGGCGTACACGAGGCCGAGAACCTCCACCGTCCGGGCGGCCCGGTATTCCCGATCCAGCTGGTAGGGCATCAGCCGGTCGACATTGATGCCCGTGACGTCAACGTCGGGTCGGCCTTCCACGATCCAGTGGGCGACCGTTCGTCCGAGTCCGCCTCCGCTCAGGATCCCGATCGAGTTGAGTCCTGCAGCCACGAAGTAGTTGCGGAGCTCGGGGCTTTCACCCACCGCCGGCGACAGGTCGGGGGTAAAGCTCTCGGGCCCGCAGAAGAACTTCCTCAAGCCCACTCCCGCCGTGACCGGGACCCGGCTCATCGCCTTCTCGACGTAGGGGCCCATGCGATCCCAGTCGGGGGCGAGCTCCAGGAAGGACGCGGCGTCGGGGATCCCATCGAGCATCCACGGGGCACACATCGGTTCGAACAAGCCGATCATCAGCCCGCCGGTCTCCTCCCGGTAGTAGCCGTACGACGACGGGTCTTCGATGATGGGCCAGCTGGCGGACACGCCGGGGATGGGCTCTGTGATCAGGTAATAGTGCTCTGCGGCCTGGAGGGGGATCGTCACACCAGAGTGCTCACCGAGCTGGCGCGCCCACATCCCGGCGCAGTTGACGACGTATTCGCACTCGATGTCCCCGTGGGAGGTTCGCACACCCGACACCGCGCCGCCGCGTGTCAACACCTCGGTGACGGGCGTCGACTCGGCGATCATCACGCCGAGTCTGCGAGCGCCGGCCGCCAGCGACATGGTGGCGTCCACCGGGTTCACCCGGCCGTCCTCGGGTACGAAGAACCCCGCGGTCAGGTCGTCGGTCCGGGCGAGCGGGAAACGTTCGCCGACTTCGGCCGGAGATATCTCGTGCACGTCGACTCCGCAATACCGATTGAAGGCGGCGACCCTGCGGAACTCCTCCAGCCGGTCGGGGCCGGCCGCGAGCTCGATGAAGCCGACCGGGCTGAAACCTGTCGCAAGCCCGGTCTCCTCCTCGAGGCGCTTGTACAGATCGCGGGTGTAGAGGCGCATCTCGGTGGACGTGGATGACATGGACCCGAACGTGCACATGAGACCGGCGGCGTGCCACGTGGTCCCGGAGGTGAGCCGGTCGCGCTCGCACAGCACCACGTCGGTCCAGCCGGCCTGTGCGAGGTGGTAGGCGACGCTCGTACCGATGATCCCGCCACCGATCACCACCACCCGGGCCCGCGTTGGAACCGTCACGTTCTTCCCTTCTCTGGTTCGATCACGCTACCTCCTGGCACGTCCCACAAAGCCCGTCAACGGACCTCGAAGTTGACACTGCATCCCGCTGGGCTATCAGTGATCCTCCCAGCCGATGCCGCGAGCCAGGAGCATTGGTGCCGCTCCGTCTGACACAGGATCATCGAACGGCGGGCCAGCCCGCACCTCCCCGCCGGTGAGCGTTTGATCGCCGCCTTTCAGGCCATGGAGGGAATCGCGGCGAGGCTTGCGACGAGCTGTCGCGTCGTCGCGGTGACCGACGCGGGCGTCCCGTGTTTTCGGCCAGGATGTGGAGATCCTGGGATCCGGACCGACTGCTCGAGAGCCATCCTCTGGGATCGTTGAAGGAACTCAAACCTCGACCCCTGGAAACCGCCCACGAGATCCTGATCGGGGAGCGACGGCTGTGGGTGTGGCCGGCCTACAACGATCAACTCGCATCGGCTCTCACGGCAGCTCACACACGGCCCGGCCCACCGCCTGTCCTCTCCAAGACGCCGAGCCAGTACGGCTCTACCTGATTGCGGGGGCCATCGCCCTCGCTGCAGCCGCGGCCATGGTCGTGGGCACCCTCTCCGGGGGGTGAAACTCGCCGTTCCTCGACCGGCATGCTCGGGCGGGTCGACTGACCCTGGTCACCGAGGATGCGGATACGCGACGGTGGGAGGGTGCCAACAGAAGGAGTCGTGGGCATGACCACCGAAACCCCTCTGAAGACCGAACGGTCGATCATCGAGGAGCTCAAACTCGGCGGCGAGGAGTTGCTGTCGACAGTGAAGGAACTGATCCACGAAGGCAACATCCGCCGGATCATCATCAAGAACGAGGATGGCAAGGTCGTGCTCGAGATCCCGCTCACCGTGGGTGTCGCCGGGGCCGTCCTCCTCCCCACACTGGCCGCGATCGGCGCCGTGGCCGCCCTGGTCACGGACTGCACGATCCTCGTGGAGCGGGTGGCCCAGCCGGAGGATCAGACCGACTGAGTCAACCCGGTCTCTGCCGATCTCACGATCGCCTCGAGGATCTCGACGTTGTGGATCAACTCGGCGTCCGAGAAGCGATAGACGGCTGAGCCTTCGATCGTACGCGCCCACTGCTCCAGGTTCGCCCGCACCGTGTTGGTGTGGGGGAACTCACGAACGTGCACCACACCATTTGAGCCCGTCCACGTCAAGGTCGCCGGATCCGGAATGTCGACGTTGGAGATCTCCTTGACTTCTGCCCACCCGGCATCCCCGAACACGGCCAGCCTGCTGTAGAACGGCGTGCTGGCCAGGTTCGTCAACACGCCGAGCGCTCCCCGGGCGAACCGGAATTGGACGCTGAGCACATCGTCGCCCGGGAAGGTGGACGATCGATGCGAGGAGATCGCCTTCACCTCGACCACGGGGCCGGCAACCGACTGGAAGAAGTCGGTGATGTGGACGCCGAGGGCGGTGAGGGTTCCGGCCGGGGCTTGAGAGGGGTCACGACGCCAGGTCGAGGCCGGGTTGCGGGCGAAGAGATCGTGGGACCAGTTGCACTCGAGAAAAAGCAGCTCGCCAAGAGCACCATCACCGGCGAGTCGGGCGACCTCCTCCATGGCACCTTCGAAGCGACGTTCGTGCCCTACTCCGAGGATCACCCCGGCCTCGCGGCAGGTCTCCACCATCCTGCGAGCATCGGCAGCGTTCAAGGCCAACGGCTTCTCACAGAAGACGTGCTTGCCGGCGGCCGCCGCCTCCATCACCTGGGCCGGGTGGAGTGTGTGAGGCGTGGCCACGATCACGGCGTCCACCGAGTCGACGGCGGCATTCATGTCCGCGACCAGGGCGAGGCCACGGGATGATGCGGTGTCCGGTTCGGCCGCCGGGTCGACGGCAATCACGACTTCGAGGTGCTCCGAGCCGGCTACCGAGTCGACGATCTGTCTGCCCCACCACCCGAGCCCGACGACTGCGCAGCGGAGCAAAGCTCAGATGCCGAACAGTTGCGCGGCGGTGCCGCCTTTGATGGCGGCCCGCTCGTCGTCCGTCAACCCCTCGGTGGCGTCGATCAGCCCGACCGGGTCGGTCTCGGCCATGTCGAATGGATAGTCGGTGCCCAGCATCACACGTTCCGATCCAACCACCTCGATGAGATGTCGTAGATACAGGGGTTGGAACACCATCGTGTCGTACCAGAGATTGCGCAGATAGGACGAGAAGGTCCGATCGGGTATCCGGGTCCTCGTCTCCGGGCGTACCTCCCAAACGTGGTCGGCCCGCGAGGCGTAGAACGGGAGGAACCCTCCTCCGTGCAGAAGGACGAGATTGATTCCGGGTAGTTGTTCGAACAGGCCGGAGAAGATCAGTCGCGTCACGGCGGTGTGGGTCTCCAGAGGATTGCCAATGCAGTTGACCAGGAAGTAGTCATCGAACCGCTGGCTCTCCGGATACCCGTTCGGGTGGAGGATCACCGGCAAGCCCGTGTCGGCCACGGCTTCCCAGAATGGGCGGAAGCGGGCCTCGTCGAGGTTGTGGCCGTTCACCGTGCCACCGATCTGCAGACCCTTGGCGCCATTGGCAACCACGCGCTCCATCTCGGCGATGGCGAGATCGATGTCCTGCATCGGGACGGTGGCACCACACACCGTGTACCGGTCGGGATGGTCGGCCGCCACCTGGAGCATCTTGTCGTTCTGCATCTTCGACAACTCGAGACCGACCGGGCCTGGCGTCCAGTAGAAGTACTCGGACACGAACGTCGACAGCCCTTGGACATCGACGCCCATACGATCCATGTACTCGAACCGTGCCTCCGGGTCGCTCAACTGGGCGCCGATGGACGGAATGAGATTCTCGACGTTGTGCTTGATCGAGGTCGCGCCCATGTAGTAGTCGTACGGTTCGTACTCGCGCTTGCGATGCGAAGCCGCCACTTCTCGCGTGGTTGGCGTCGCGATGTGGCAATGGATGTCGATGACGCGGGACATGATTCGCTCCTGGGATGAGGCTCGAGGAATGTACACCATATATGGTGTAGAGCACGGCTGCCATGACCGGTCACTCTCACCATCCCCCTTGGACATCTTTTGCCCTGCTCGCCGGCGTCGTCACCGTCTTGGGTTTCAACTGGCCACTGCTGGCGATCGGCCTGCGCGAGTTGTCGCCGCTGTGGTTGAGCTCCCTCCGATTGCTCGGCGCCACGGCCGTCATCGCAGTCGTGGCGGCAGCCACGGGAAATCTCCGGATGCCGCCGCGCGAGGACAGGCCTGTGGTGTTGTCGGTGGCGTTCGGCCGGCTCATCGCCGTGATGGTGCTCGTGTTCATCGCTTTGCGACTCGTGCCGCCCGGACGTTCGTCGGTGCTCGTGTGGACCTCCAGCCTGTGGACCGTGCCGATGGCGGTGACGTTTCTCGGCGAACGCATGACGCGACAGCGCTGGTTCGGTCTGAGCGCAGGAATCGTCGGCATCGCCGTACTGGTGGAGCCCTGGGGTTCTGCGCCAGATGCCAGGACACTCACGGGATACGGTCTGCTGCTGGTGGCGGCGCTCGCCCAGGCCGGGACCGCGGTCCATGTACGTGGACATCGCTGGGCATCGTCGCCGCTCGAACTCCTTCCTTGGCAACTGATAATCGCCACGGTCCCGCTGACCTTGGCGACGATCGCGATCGAGGGACTCCCCCGCATTCGGTGGACACCGGCGCTCATTGCGATCGTCGTGTACCAGGGAGCACTCGCGACCTCGTTCGCGACGTGGGCACAGTTGACGGTGCTCCGCCGGCTCCCCGCCGTGACGACCAATCTCACGCTGATGATGGTGCCGGTGATCGGCCTCCTGTCCTCGGCCCTGGTGGTCGGTGAGCAGCTGACGTTTGCGACCGGTGTCGCGACTGTGCTGATCGGAGCGGGCGTACTCGTGGGAGTTGGACTCAATCGTCCTCCGCCGAGCCCTCCTCAGCTCCGCTGACGCTTGCTAGGCAATCGATTTCGGTATACATTCCACTCTGTAAACCCCCGAGAGAGAGACACGGCTCCGGCGATGCGTAGAGAGTTCGCCCGGACCGCTGGTCAGACAGCGGCGCAGCTGCTTCGTGAGCAGATCCTCAGTGGAGCGTTGCCTCCGGGAGCCACCCTCAATCAGAACGATCTCGCTTCGGCCATGGGCATGTCGCGTATACCGATCAGGGATGCACTCCGATCACTTGCCGCCGAAGGGCTCGTAGAGATGCGAGCACACGCCACGGCATCTGTGAGTCCCCTCAGCCTCGACGACCTGGCCGAGCTCTACGACCTCCGCCTGGCACTGGAACCTGCCCTGTGTGCCCGGGCGCTCCCCGACCTCACCTCCGCCGACTTCGCCGAGATGGAGGAAACTCTCGAGCAGCTGGAGGCCGCAGAGGACTCCGACGAGTGGCTCGACCTCAACAACCGGTTTCATGAAGTGCTGTTCCGCCGGTCGAAACGTCCCCGCACCATCGAAATCATCAAACGGGCTCGGCTGGCCACCGGCCGCTACACGAGGATCTACCACCAGTTCGACCTGGCGACGGTGGAGGTCGAGCATCGACTCATCCTCGAAGCGGCTCGGGCAGGTCAAGATCGGCGCCTGGCCGCACTCATCACCGCACACTTGTCGGACGGCTACGAAACGATGATCCGTTACGTGGCTGCCCAAGAAGGGTTCTCCGATACGGAGAGCGACGACAGCCGGGCGCTCATCATGGGCGACGGCGACACATGAGAAACGGGAGGAGAGGATGAAGAAGCGATTGCTCATCCTTCTGTCGCTGTTTTCTCTCGTCTTGGCCGCCTGTGGTTCCACGGCGACCGACGAGACGACGGGGGCAGGTGGAGATGGCGAGCCTTCGACCGGACCGGCGAACGTGATCAGGTTCACGTTCGCGCCCGACCCGGTGTGGGACTACATCAACGACAACGGGATCAAAGAAGCCATCGAACAGGAGACGGGCGTCCGAGTCATCGCCCAGACCACCTGGGACGAGTTCGGCATCTACGCCGGCGGGTTCGCCGACGTGGTGTCGGTTGGCGACTTCGAGGTGCCGACCCTCGACGCCGAGACCGATCAGAAGTCGGTGATCTTCGGCAAGTACAACATCGACCGGTCGGTCATCGCGGTGCCGGCCTCGGATACAACCAGTCAGACGCTCGTCGACCTGCAAGGCAAGAAGATCGCAGTGTGGGACTCGGTGAGCTCGACGCTCATCTGGGGTGTCATCGTCAAACAGCTCCATGACCTCGACTTCCGCACCGGTGGCGGGGACTTCGAGCTGGTGCAGGTTGACATCACCAACACCGGGCCGGTAGCTGCAGCCGGTGACACCGACGGCGCCATCGTGCTCCCCGACTTCGCGGTCAACGAACTGATGACCGGCGCACTCCGTGTGCTCTACGACGGTCAGACGTCGGCCGAGCTGTACGCCAAGGAGATCGTCGGAGACGACTCGTACGAAGGCCCGATGATCAACGTGTTCCTGGCGCGGGAGGACTGGTACGGCGAACACACCGAGGAGATCAAGGTCTTCCTCCGCATGTGGGAAGAGGGCATCCAGGCGTGGCAGGAGAACCAGGCGGAGATCATCGCCAGTTACCCGCAGCACTTCGCCGTCGAGACCGACGAGCAGGTGGCGTTCATGCAGGACTGGCTGTCGAAGCATGACTGGTTCGTGTCTTCCGTGTACCTCGACCAGACCTGGATCGACTCGAGCCTTCCGCTCTTCGACGTGATGCGCGAAAACGGCTTCATGGCGGAGGACGAGGAAGACCCGATCTACGACATTCCCCAGGACTCCTGAGTCCCATGACCACCACCCTCGATTCACTCGAGGCGAAGGCACTGGGTACCGCCGCCGGCGTTCGCCGGCGGCGGTACGCGGCCCTGGCCGCCGGATGGGTTGGATTCGTCGCCATCTGGTATCTGCTGGCGTTGTGGGTCGGCAACGACGCCCGGCTGCCGTCACCCGGCCGAGTGCTCCAAGAAGTCGGCATCATCTTCACCGGAGACCCCACCATCGCCGGCGGGGAGGGCGGCATCTTCTGGCCGAACTTCTCCGCCAGCGTGCTCCGCGTGTTCCTGGGTTTTCTCACGGGTGTGATCTTTGGCACACCGCTCGGTTTCCTCATGGGACGGAGCAGATACTGGTTCGCGTTCCTCCGATCTCCGGTGATGATCGCAGGATCCATCCCGGGGCTCACCTACGCCGTCATGGTGCTGGTGGTCTTCGGCATCTCGTTCATAGGCCCCATCGCCGCCATCGGACTCATCTCGATGCCATACATCGCCATCAACGTCGCCGAAGGCGTGGGGGGCGTCGACAGGAACCTGATCAACATGAGCACCGCGTTCGGACGCTCCGAACAGCAGGTCTTCCGAAATGTGGTGCTCCCGTCGGTGCTCCCGTTCATCTTCGCCGGCATCCGCCTGTCTTTCTCTCTGGCATGGAAGGTGGGACAACTCACAGAGGTGTTCGGCTCTTCGGAAGGCATCGGTTTTCAAATCCGGCGCAACTTCCAGCTCTTCAACATGCCGGCAGTCATTGCTTGGGTGGGCCTGTTCATCGCATTCATGCTGATCCTCGAACGCTTCATCCTGGTGAGGGTGGAACGACGGCTGTTCCGGTGGCGACAAT